>NZ_VOQX01000010.1:0-94201 GCF_016643525.1 Pantoea sp. Morm
GCGTCGGGCGAACACCCAGCGTGTGGCAGATGGCGTAGCTCATCTCGGCGCGGTTTAGCGTGTAGAAATGAAAGTCCTTCACCCCTTCGCGCGACAGAATTTTCACCATGTCCATGGCGATATTGGCACCGACCATTTTGCGCGTCTCCGCATCATCATCCAGCCCGTCAAACATGGCGTTCATCCAGCCCGGTACGCGCACGTTGGTCATGGTGGCGAAACGCTGCAGCTGTTTAAAGTTAGAGACCGGCAGAATGCCCGGCACGATCTCCACGTCGATACCGGTAGCCACGCAGCGATCGCGAAAGCGCAGATAGCTCTCCACGTCGAAGAAAAACTGGGTGATCGCGCGACTGGCGCCGGCATCTATTTTTCGCTTCAGGTTGATCAGATCCGCCTGCGCACTCTTCGCTTCCGGATGCACTTCGGGATAGGCCGCTACCGAGATGTCGAAATCACCGACCTCTTTCAGCAGCGACACCAGATCGCTGCCGTACATGTCCGGTTTGCCGCCGCCCGGTGGTAAATCGCCGCGCAGCGCCACGATATGGCGAATGCCGTTATTCCAGTAGTCACGCGCAATGGCGCGCAGTTCATCGCGCGTCGCATCAATACAGGTGAGGTGCGGTGCCGCTTCCAGTCCGGTGCGCTCTTTAATGCCTTTGATGATGCTGTGAGTGCGGTCGCGCTCGCCGGAGTTGGCTCCGTAAGTGACCGAGACGAATTTGGGTTTCAGGCTGCTCAGGCGGTCGATGGAGTTCCACAGGGTTGCTTCCATTTCGCTGGTGCGGGGCGGGAAAAACTCAAAAGAGACATTAATTTGCCCGTTCAGCTCAGCCAGGCTCTGGTTCAGCGCTTCGCGCTGATTGGCATGAAAGAAACTCATCCTGTTACCTCATCATCACATATCGATTAATTTGCGAACCGCGAACATCCATACGTTTAGACGTCCAGATGCACAAAATGAACGATCTTCAGCTTAGCGTCAACATAAAATTGCTTGCCGGGCGTGACAAATATTCAACCAAAGTGAAAGGGATTCACCTGACGGGGGGAAGCAGAGGGAAAAACGCAGACAGCGGACGCCGTCTGCGCAGCAGGTTTACAGCAGTTGGGCGAGACGATTGATATCAGACTGGAGCGCACCGGCGGTGACATCCCGGCCGGCGCCCGGCCCGCGGATCACCAGCGGATTGTCGCGATACCAGCGGCTTTCAATGGCAAACACGTTATCGCACGGCAGCAGCGCCGCCAGCGGATGCTCCGGACGCACCGCTTCCACGCCGACGCGCGCTTTACCGTTGGCATCGAAACGCGCCACGTAGCGCAGCACCAGACCCATCTCCTGTGCGGCTTCGAAGCGCTGCAGCATCTGCTCGTTCAGCTCGTCAGCGTTTTCAAAGAAGTGGTCGATGGATTCGCCTTCGCACTGTGACGGCACCAGCGATTCAACCCGCACCTGATCCGGTTCGATGTCGTAACCGGCTTCGCGCGCCAGAATCACCAGTTTGCGCATCACGTCCTGACCGGAGAGATCGACGCGCGGGTCGGGCTCGGTTAAGCCCTGCTGCCACGCCTGATCGACCAGCTCGCTGAACGGCACCGTGCCGTCAAACTGCAGGAACAGCCACGACAGCGTGCCGGAGAAGATACCGCTGATCGCCAGAATGCTGTCGCCGCTTTCGCGCAGGTCGCGCACCGTGTGATTGACCGGCAATCCGGCACCCACGGTCGCGTTATACAGCCAGTGGCGACCGGTTTTGGCGAAGGCATCGCGTACCTGACGCCAGCTCTGGCCGCTGGCAGCGCCGGCCACTTTGTTGGCGCTGATGACGTGGAAGCCGTGGCTGGCAAAATCGTGATACTGCTGCGCCAGCGAATCACTGGCGGTGACGTCGAGCACCACCAGATCGTCAAACGGGTGCGCGCGCATCCACAGGAACAGCGACTCTTCGTCGCGCGCTTCCGCTTCATCATCAAAGAAGGCCAGCGCCCGGCTGGCGTCGAGGCCGTCATAGCTCAGCAGGCTGCGGCTACTGTCCGCCACGCCCGCCAGCACAAACTCGAACCCGGTACGCGCCGACAGCGTCTCCTGCTCGCGCGCGAACAGCTCCAGCCAGCGTGAACCGATATTACCTTTGCCAAACAGAATCAGGCCGATGCGCTTCTCGGCGCGGAACAGCGACTGGTGCAGTCCCTGAATCAGGTGCTGGGTCGGTCCGACGCGCAGCACCGCCACCAGGCTGATGTGATCTTCTGACTGCCAGACGAATTCGACCGGCTGGTCTTTGATCTGCTGCCAGAAGCGATGGCTGTGCAGCGGATTACGCGTTACGCCAGCACCGACCAGCGCCACCAGCGCCAGACCGTCGCGCAGCTGCAGATGACCGGGCAGCGCCGCGTCCTGCAGCAGGTTAAAGGCGCTGTTGACCACTTCCGAGGTGTAACACAGCTGCAGCAGGCGACGATCCGGATGGATACCCATCGCCAGCGGACGCAGCTGCGCGCGCTTCAGCAGCAGATCGATCTCTTTCTGCTGGGTGGCAAAATCGTGGCTATCAGGAATCTGAATCTCAACCAGGCAGACATCGTCGTGGCTGGTGACAATGCGCGCGCCGGTACCGGATGCCAGCACGCGCTCAATGCGCGTTGAGCCCTGCTCCGGCTGATAGCTGCAGCGCAGCTGTAAATCGATGTCGCTATTGGAGACCGGCTGCAGCGTACGCGTGTGCAGCACCGGCGCCGCCAGTCGGGCCAGCTCGCTGGCCTCATCCAGCCGCAGCAGCGGCAGCAGGCAGGCATCGGAGACCTTGCGCGGGTCCGCGCTGTAAACGCCAGCCACGTCGCTCCAGATGGTGACGCGGTTCACGCCCGCCAGCGCGCCAATCTGCGTTGCCGAGTAGTCAGAGCCGTTACGGCCGAGCAGCACGGTTTCGCCCGCTTCGCTGCGGCTGATAAAGCCAGTGACCACCAGACGCTTATGCGGATGCTGCGCCAGCAGCGCCTGCAGCAGCGGCCAGGATTTGCCTTCATCTACCTGCGGCTGTGCCGCACGTTCGGCACGCAGGAAGTCGCGTGCGTCCAGCCACGCCGCTTCGATATCACGCTGGCTGAGCACCGCCGCCATCAGGCGCGCCGACCAGATTTCGCCGTGGCCGACCACTTCGGCGTACACCGCATCGGTGATGGCGCCGTCGAGCAGCGCAGCCAGGCGTTCAAGATCGCGGATGAAGGCTGCGGTCAGGGTTTCTGCATATTCAGCAGGCAGCAGTGCAGCGATCAGCTCGCTGTGAAAACGGCGTAACGCCTGTTGCACCTGATGGGCCGATAAGCGATCGCTCTGGCTCAGCTTGAGCCAGCTAATCAGCTGGTTAGTGGTGCTGCCAGCGGCAGAGACCACCATTAAGTCGCCCGGCTGGCTGTAATCGGCCATGATACCGGCGACGCGCTGATAACAGCGCGCGTCGGCCAGGCTACTGCCACCAAATTTATGCAACTGCTTGATCGGCGTTCCCGCGCCTGCTGAAATCGTCATGGTTACCCCTCGGCTGCGATCCTGAATGCATTATCCAGGTCGGCGATTAAATCTTCGTGATCTTCAATTCCGACAGAAATACGCAGCAGCGAGTCGGAAATGCCCGCTGCGGCACGCGCGTCCGCCGACATGCCGGCGTGCGTCATGGTGGCGGTGTGCGAAATCAGACTTTCCACGCCGCCCAGCGACTCCGCCAGCGTAAACAGCTGCAGCGCTTTCAGGAAGCGGCGCAGCCGCGCCTCATCGGCGTCGAGTTCAAAACTGAGCATCGCGCCAAAACCGCGCTGCTGACGCGCGGCAAACTGGTGGCCGGCATTCTCTGGCAGAGACGGATGATACAGCTTTTTCACCAGCGGTTGTTGCTTCAGGTAATCAACAATCGCCAGAGCGTTACGCTGCGCCGCCGCCATGCGCGGTGCCAGGGTGCGCAGGCCGCGCAGCAGCAGATAGCTGTCAAACGCCGCGCCGGTGACACCAATGTTATTCGCCCACCAGGCGAGTTCCGTGACCAGCGCCGGATCTTTAGCGATAACCGCACCGGCCACCACGTCCGAGTGACCGTTCAGGTATTTGGTGCAGGAGTGGATCACCAGATCGGCACCCAGCGCCAGCGGGTTCTGCAGCGCCGGGCTGAGGAAGGTGTTGTCCACTACGCTCACCGCACCGGCAGCACGCGCGGCGGCGCAGATGGCCGCAATGTCCACTACGCGCAGCAGCGGATTGCTCGGGCTTTCGACCAGCACCAGCTTTGGTTTTTCCGCCAGCGCCGCCGCCAGCGCCGCTTCATCGCCCTGATCGACAAACTTCACGCGGTAAGCGCCGCGCTTGCTCAGGCTGTCAAACAGACGATAGCTGCCGCCGTAGCAGTCGTGCGGCGCCACCAGCAGATCGCCTGGCTTCAGGAACACCGTCGTCACCAGATGAATCGCCGACATCCCGGTGTTGGTCAGCACCGCGCCCGCACCCCCTTCCAGCTCAGCCAGCGCGCGCTGGACCACATCGCGCGTCGGGTTACCACGGCGTGAATAGTCATGCGCGCGCGGCTCGTTGAAATCGAGGAAGTTATAGGTGCTGGAGAGGTGAATCGGTGGGACAACGCAGCCATATTGCTCGTCATCATTCAAACCGCTGCGTACTGCGATGGTTGCCTGTTTACGCGTCATGGTGCTTACTGTTCCTGAAGTGTAATAAAAAAGTGGCAACAGAATAACACTCCGCAACTGGACGTCAATACATCTGGACATCTAAATGTCTTTGCGTATAGATTGAGCAAAGCCGCAATACCCGCTAAAATTACGCGTCATCGCCTGGTGTTCAGCGCGCTTTCCTGTGAAACGCGATGTGTAAGCATAAAACCGGCAGTTTAAGCGGTCAGGCATCGAAAAATCGGGCATAATCAACGGATTTCCCCATATTCAACTTTTTATTGATTAAGGTAACCCATGGCTGAATGGAACGGCGAATATATCAGCCCTTACGCTGAACACGGTAAGAAGAGCGAGCAGGTTAAGAAGATTACAGTTTCTATCCCGCTGAAAGTGCTGAAGATTTTAACGGATGAGCGTACCCGCCGTCAGGTGAACAATCTGCGTCACGCCACCAACAGCGAACTGCTGTGCGAAGCCTTTTTGCATGCCTTCACCGGGCAACCGCTGCCGAATGATGTTGATCTGCGTAAAGAGCGCAGCGACGAGATTCCGGAAGAAGCAAAACAGATTATGCGTGAGATGGGCATCGATCCCGACAGCTGGGAATACTGAGGCCAGAAATAAAAAAACCCAGCCGAGGCTGGGTTTTTTCTTGCAACCGAATCGTGAAGATTCGCCGGCAAATAATCTTATTTCTTGCTGCCTGGGATGCTGAAACGCTTGTTGAAGCGATCAACACGACCACCAGAGTCAACAACACGCTGCTTACCGGTGTAGAACGGGTGGCATTTGCCGCACACGTCCAGGTTCAGGGTACCAGTCATGGTTGAACGGGTGTTGATCACGTTGCCGCAAGAGCAGGTGATGGTCACAGCTTCGTATTTCGGGTGAATACCTTGTTTCATGGGAGAACCTCATAAAAGGCCGTGTCGCTCTCCGTGCCAGGCGAACCTGCACAGCACCACACGCGGTTAATAAATGGTGTATCTTTGACGAGTCATCTCATCAAAGGCGGCATAGTATACAGAAAATGAGCGCATTGATCAAATCCGCGCAATGCGCCGTGCTCTGCCATGCCGGGTAAACGCCTGCAGCCAGCGCCGCCGCGCGCTGAAGTATGACGGGGGTGACGCCAGCGTGTACACTACTTCTCCTTTTTACAGAACCGGATAGAGATCGACATGCCCGTTGTTCAGGTTGCCCTGCCCGTTCCGCTGCCTCGCCTGTTTGACTACCTGCTGCCCGCCGATGCGCCGCAGCCGGTGGCCGGCGCGCGCGTGAGCGTACCGTTCGGCAACCGGAAAATGACGGGCATCGTGGTTAGCACGCGCGCCACCAGCGATCTCCCCCTTGCCCAGCTGAAACAGATTGATGCGTTACTCGATGACCGCTCGCTGTTTTCGCCGGCGCTGTGGCGCATCCTCAACTGGGCCGCCGGTTACTATCACTCTCCGCTCGGCGAAGTGCTCAGCCACGCGCTGCCGGTACTGCTGCGTCAGGGCAAACCGGCCCAGGAAGCGCCGCTGTGGCAGTGGGTGGTGAACGAAGCCGGGCGCGAAGTGGCGCTGGAAAGCCTGAAGCGCGCGCCGAAACAGCAGCAGGCGCTGGCGGCGTTGCGTCAGCGGCCGCTGTATCGGCATCAGATCGGCGAGCAGGATTTTACCGATGCCGCGCTGCAGGCGCTGCGTGCCAAAGGCCTGTGCGACCTGCGCGAACATGCGCCACAGCAGCACGACTGGCGCACCAGTTTCGCGGTGAAAGGTGAACGGCTGCGGCTGAATACCGATCAGGCGATGGCGGTGGGCGCCATTCGCAGCGAGGACGAACATTACGCCGCGTGGCTGCTGGCAGGCATTACCGGATCGGGTAAAACCGAGGTCTATCTCAGCGTGCTGGAGAATGTGCTGGCGCGCGGCAAACAGGCGCTGGTGCTGGTGCCGGAAATTGGCCTGACGCCGCAAACTATCGCCCGTTTCCGTGAACGCTTCGATGCGCCGATTGATGTGCTGCACTCGGCGCTCAATGACAGCGAGCGTCTGGCGGTCTGGTTGCGCGCGCGCAGCGGCGAGACCGCCATCGTCATCGGCACACGATCCGCGCTGTTCACACCGCTGGCGCGGCCGGGCGTGATCATCATTGATGAAGAACACGACAGCTCCTACAAACAGCAGGAAGGCTGGCGCTACCAGGCGCGCGATCTGGCGGTATTCCGCGCTCACGAAGAAGATGTGCCGATTGTGATGGGCTCGGCGACGCCGGCGCTGGAGACGCTGCACAACGTGCGTGTCGGTAAATATCGCCAGCTCAACCTGACCAAACGTGCCGGTAACGCCAAACCGGCGCTGCAGCAGCTAATCGATCTCAAGGGACAGCAACTGAAAGGCGGTCTTGCGCCGGCGCTGCTGGGCAAGATGCGCCAGCACCTGCAGGCGGATAATCAGGTTCTGCTGTTTCTCAATCGCCGCGGCTTTTCGCCGGCGCTGATGTGCCACGACTGCGGCTGGCTGGCGGAGTGCCAGCGCTGCGACAGTTATTACACGCTGCATCAGCAGCATCGTCAGCTGCGCTGTCACCACTGCGACAGCCAGCGTCCGCTGCCGCATCAGTGTCCGGGCTGCGGTTCAACCCATCTGCTGCCGGTCGGCGTGGGCACGGAACAGCTGGAGCAGCAGCTCAGCACGCTGTTTCCTGGCGTGCCGGTGTCGCGCATCGATCGCGACACCACCAGTCGCAAAGGCGCGCTGGAACAGCATCTGGCCGATGTGCATCGCGGCGGAGCGCGCATTCTGGTCGGCACGCAGATGCTGGCCAAAGGCCATCACTTCCCGGACGTGACGCTGGTATCGCTGCTGGATGTCGATGGCGCGCTGTTTTCCGCCGATTTCCGTGCCGCCGAGCGCTTTGCCCAGCTCTACACACAGGTCGCCGGCCGCGCCGGCCGCGCCGGTAAGCAGGGTGAAGTGTTACTACAGACGCACCATCCGGAGCATCCACTGCTGCAAACGCTGCTGCATCGCGGCTATTTTGCGTTTGCCGATCAGACGCTGCTGGAGCGCCAGTCAGTGCAGCTGCCGCCGTGGACCAGCCACGCACTGTTTCGCGCTGAAGATCTGGATAACGCGCAGGCGGCGGAGTTCCTTACTCAGCTGCGTAACCTGCTGGAAGCCAGCCCGCTCAAAGATGGGGCGATGTGGCTTATGGGGCCGGTGCCGGCGCTGGCACCGAAGCGCAGCGGACGCTGGCGCTGGCAACTGCTGCTACAGCATCCGTCGCGCAAGCGGCTGCAGCAGTTGCTGAGCAGTTCACTGCCGCTGGTCACCACCCTGCCCGCCGCGCGCAAAGTCAAATGGACGCTGGATATCGACCCCACCGAGAGTTAAGCCGCGCCACATCTGCGAGCCAGATCGAAAAAAGTCGCACAAGTCACAATTTTTATGCAAATTAAGTAACAACCTCACACGGCGTTGGGTTAACAATAGTGCCCGTTCCGGCACTGGGCCGGCTATGTGTGAATATCTATGCGCTGTACCGCGTCAGGAGTTAACGTTGGATCAGAAGCAACCCTCATCGGCAGCCACCATGAAAGATGTGGCCGAGCAGGCTGGCGTCTCCACCGCCACGGTTTCGCGCGCGCTGATGAATCCGGAAAAAGTCTCCGCCGCGACCCGGCAGAAAGTGGAACAGGCGGTGCAGGCCGTCGGCTATGCGCCGCACGGTCTGGCGCGCAACGCCAAACGCGGCGACACGCAAACTATTCTGGTGATTGTGCCGGACATCTGTGACCCTTTCTTCAGCGAGATTATCCGCGGCGTGGAAGTGACCGCCGCGCAGGAAGGCTATCTGGTGCTGATTGGTGACTGCGCGCATCAGGATCAGCAGGAGAAAACCTTCCTTAACCTGATGCTGACGCGCCAGATTGACGGCATGGTACTGCTGGGTTCGCAGCTGCCGTTTGACGCCGGTATTGAAGATCAGCGTAATCTGCCGCCGATGGTGATGGGCAACGAGTTCGCGCCGGAGATGGCGCTGCCCACGGTGCATATCGATAACCTGACCGCGGCCTTTGAAGCGGTGAATCATCTGTTACAGCTGGGCCATCGGCAGATCGCCTGCATCACCGGACCGGAACATATCCCGCTCAGCCAGTATCGGTTGCAGGGCTACATCCAGGCGCTGCGCCGCAGCAATATCGCCATCGATCCCACGCTGATTGTGCACGGCGACTTCACCTTTGAAGCCGGTGCCAGCGCGCTGAAGCAGCTGATGAGCCTGCCGCAGCCGCCGAAAGCCCTGTTCTGCCATAGCGATCTGATGGCGCTGGGCGCGATGAACCAGGCGCGTAAGCTGGGAATGCGTATTCCGCAGGATCTGTCGGTGGTCGGCTTTGATGATATCGAGCTGGCGCAATACTACGATCCGCCCCTGACCACCGTGGCACAGCCGCGTTTTGCCATTGGCCGCGAAGCGATGCTGCTGCTGCTGGATGAACTGCAGGGCAAACGGGTCAATAACGGTTCACGCCTGCTCGACGCCGAACTCCGCGTCCGCGGCAGTACCGCACCGGCAGCAAAACGCGAAAAATGAATGCGGGAACCCTGCATTTTCAGCAGATTCTGAAGGCAGACTGTGCTGGTCAAAGTTCCAGCCCTTGAGTAACATGACGCATTCCTTGCCGGGCAAAATTAACACCCCATTTACACGCCCAGTGGCATTTTTTTGAAGGGTATCAGAACGAAAGTGGCACAGAGAGATTACGTAGGCCGCGGGCGTTCAACAGGGACGCGTCGCAAAAAACCCGCAGGCCGCAGCAAGAAAAGCAAAGGCGGCTCCGGCACTTCAAAGCTGATGATAGTACTGGCCGTGGCAGTGCTGGTGACCTTTGCCGGTGGTTTATGGTTCATCTCGCATCACAAAAAAGAAGAAACACCGGTGATTCCGAATCATAAAGCCAACGGTAATGGCCTGCCGCCGAAGCCGGAAGAGCGCTGGAAGTACATCAAAGAGCTGGAAAATCGTCAGGTGACCGTGCCGTCGCCCACCGAGCCGTCTGCCGGTGGCGAAATCAAGTCGCAAACCCAGCTGACCGACGAACAGCGTCAGCTGCTGGAGCAGATGCAGGCCGATATGCGCCAGCAGCCGACCCAGCTGAATGAAGTGCCGTGGAACGAACAAACCCCGGCTCAGCGCCAGCAAACGCTGCAGCGTCAGCAGCAGGCACAACAGCAACAACAGCAGTTGCAGCGTCAGCAGCAGCAGTTACAGCAGCAGCAGCGTCAGCAACAGTTGCAGCAGCAGCGCCAGCAGGAATTGCAGCAGCAGGCGGCACGCCAGCAGCAGCAACAGGCCGCGCCGATCACTCGCGAGCCGGCGAAGCCGCAGGAGAGCGCCAAAGCCAAAACGGAAGAGAAAGCGAGCACCCAGCGCTGGATGGTGCAGTGTGGCTCGTTTAAAGGCACCGATCAGGCGGAATCGGTACGCGCCGGTCTGGCGTTTGAAGGTTTCGAAAGCCGCATCACGACTGGCGGCGGCTGGAATCGCGTGGTGATTGGGCCGTTTAAAGACCGCAGCAGCGCAGACAGCACCGTGAAGCGCCTGCACAGCTCCGGCCACAGCAGCTGTATCCCGCTCGCCCTGCCTTAACCCTCCCTGCTCGCCCCCGGCAATTTGCAGCATCAGATATTGCCGGGGGTTGAAACCCCACAGGATTACCCCATATCTGGTTGCATGATACGCCGCGCCCGCTGCGCGGTGTCTTTTTTCCACTGCAACAAGGGGTCTGCCCGTGACAACAATAGTAAGTGTACGACGCAACGGCCGGGTCGTGATCGGCGGTGATGGCCAGGCGACGCTCGGCAATACCGTAATGAAAGGCAATGTTAAAAAGGTGCGTCGTCTTTACAACGACAAAGTGATCGCGGGCTTTGCTGGCGGCACCGCAGATGCCTTTACCCTGTTTGAACTGTTCGAACGCAAACTGGAGATGCATCAGGGCCATCTGGTGAAAGCCGCGGTCGAACTGGCGAAAGACTGGCGTACTGACCGGATGCTGCGCCGCCTTGAAGCGCTGCTGGCGGTTGCCGATGAGAACTCCTCTCTGATCATCAGCGGTAACGGTGACGTGATTCAGCCGGAAAATGACCTGATTGCCATCGGTTCCGGCGGGCCTTACGCCCAGGCAGCCGCCCGCGCGCTGCTGGAGAACACGGAGATGGGTGCGCACGATATCGTAGCCAAAGCGCTGAATATCGCCGGTGATATCTGCATCTACACCAACCACAACATTAACTACGAAGAATTACCGTCTAAGGCGTAAGGACCAAAACCATGTCTGAGATGACTCCACGCGAGATTGTCAGCGAGCTTAACCGCTTCATCATCGGCCAGGACGGCGCCAAAAAAGCGGTCGCCATTGCGCTGCGTAACCGCTGGCGCCGCATGCAGCTTGACGAAGAGCTGCGCCATGAAGTGACCCCAAAAAACATCCTGATGATCGGCCCGACCGGCGTCGGTAAAACCGAAATCGCCCGCCGTCTGGCGAAGCTGGCCAATGCGCCGTTCATCAAAGTTGAAGCCACCAAATTCACCGAAGTGGGCTATGTCGGGAAAGAAGTGGATTCGATTATTCGCGATCTGACGGACTCCGCCATCAAGATGGTGCGCAGCCAGGCGATCGAGAAAAACAAATATCGCGCCGAAGAGATGGCAGAAGATCGCATTCTGGATGTGCTGATCCCGCCAGCGAAAAACAACTGGGGCCAGCCGGAGCAGAGCGCTGAGCCGTCCGCTGCCCGCCAGTCGTTCCGCAAAAAACTGCGCGAAGGCCAGCTGGATGACAAAGAGATTGAGATCGATCTGGCTGCTGCGCCGATGGGCGTTGAAATCATGGCGCCTCCGGGCATGGAAGAGATGACCAGCCAGCTGCAGTCGATGTTCCAGAACCTCGGCGGCCAGAAGCAGAAACCGCGTAAGCTGAAAATCAAAGATGCGATGAAGCTGCTGATTGAAGAAGAAGCGGCCAAGCTGGTGAATCCGGAAGAGCTGAAGCAGGACGCCATCGACGCGGTTGAACAGCACGGTATCGTGTTCATCGACGAAATCGACAAAATCTGTAAGCGCGGCGGCCAGTCGTCGGGCCCGGATGTGTCACGTGAAGGCGTACAGCGCGATCTGCTGCCGCTGGTGGAAGGCTGCACCGTGTCCACCAAACACGGCATGGTCAAAACCGACCATATCCTGTTTATCGCCTCCGGTGCGTTCCAGGTGGCCAGCCCGTCGGATCTGATTCCGGAGCTGCAGGGTCGTCTGCCGATTCGCGTTGAGCTGCAGGCGCTGACGGTCAATGATTTCGAACGCATCCTGACCGAGCCGAACGCGTCCGTGACCGTACAGTACAAAGCGCTGATGGGCACCGAAGGCGTTAACGTTGAATTCACTGAAGACGGCATCCGTCGCATCGCCGAAGCGGCGTGGCAGGTGAACGAAACCACCGAGAACATCGGTGCACGTCGTCTGCACACCGTGCTGGAGCGTCTGATGGAAGATATCTCCTACGACGCCAGCGATCGCCACGGCGAATCGATCACCATCGATGCCGAATACGTTGGTCAGCATCTGGATGAACTGGTGGCCGACGAAGATCTCAGCCGCTTCATTCTGTAATTCCAGCCAATACCCAGCCTTGCGCTGGGTATTTTTTTGCCCGCACGCCGCGCTGCACCCGATTATCCCGTTGCCTCTGTTGTCGCTGCGCTGCAAAAGCGGGCGGATTTGATGTATCCTTTGCCTGTTTTCCTTAATGAGTTTTCCCAATGAAAGAACAAGAAAAAACCGAGATTAAACGTCTCAGCGACCAGCTGGACGCGCTGAATCGCAAAGAACCGCAGCTGCTTGAAGCGGGCGATGCCGAAAAGCTTGGCGCGCTGCTGAAAGAGAAAGAGACGCTGGTGCAGGAAATTGAGCGTCTGCGCAACGTGCGCGAAGAGAAGCTGAGCAAAGAAGCCCAGCAGCTGAAAAAGCTGCCGTTCAGCCGTGAAATCACCAAAAAAGAGCAGGCGAACATGGGCGCGCTGAAGAAAAGCGTGCGCGGCCTGGTGGTGGTACACCCGATGACCGCGCTGGGACGCGAGATGGGGCTGAAGGTGATGACCGGCTACGCGAAGCAGCCGTTCTGATTACCGTTACGCGGCGTGGGCCACGTCGCGTTCTGCCCCGGCAGCCTGCAGCACCTGCTGCGCCAGCGTATCCAGCAAGGCATAGCGGCGGCGATACTCCGCGCGCTTCTTGCTGGCAATCTCTTCCAGATCTTTACGTGCCATGCTCAGCGGCAGCGTAAACAGCTCATCACCCCGCATTTCCCCGCCCAGTGACAGCCAGAACTCGCTATAGCTGGCAAAGAATTTATCACCTTTGCTGTGACGGTAGCGCAGACTGCGGAAAACATGGGTGGTATCGCCGACGGCGGTAATGGCCTGTACGCCGCACTGTGCCGCCAGAATAAATACTGCTTCCATCAGCAGACGCTTGGGAAATACGCCGTGCGCGGCTTTGGTGGCATCGCGAATAACGTCACTGGAAATATGTTTCCGCGGCCCCTGCAAGCCCCCAATTAATAGCGTGCGCTGCTGCTGCTCCTGAATAATAGAGAATGACAGCGAGGCCAGCGTCATGTCCTGATAATTAAGCAGCAGCGTAATTTCCCCTTCCCGGTCGTAATGGCCGGAGCAGCAATAAATCGCAAACTGCTCCTCGTTTTTGCCGTCGAAACGGGCAAGGAGATTACCAGTCGGGCTCAGCAGCAACTGGCGCAGCTGATTATTCGCCAGTTTGTCCATCAATTGATAATGATCGAGAATCGCCTGCGCACGCTGCGCCACGCTGAAACCGGCGCGCAAATACGGGCGATGCGGCTTAGCCGGCAGTAAGCCCTGGCTGCTTAACAGCTGCGGCAGAAAAGAGAGTTTGGCCAGCTGATGGAGATAATTAAAAGTGGTCAGTGGAAATACCGCTGACCTTAAGGCAAATTTCAGGCGAAATTGCTGGCTATTCCACAGCTTATTTGGCCGCAGCTTTCCACTGACTAAAGGTATAAACAGCGCGGCCGACGAAACGGAGTCCGGCTCAGAATGTGTAATAATAGACATGATTATTTTTACGTCGCGAGATAACTGAAGGCTACTGTATGCCCCAAATTATCAACGGCGCGTTAATAACCACTTTAGCCTGGTCATGACGTGGAGTTTGTTGAGCTGCGGTTTAGGATGGCGATAAAAAAACCGGTGCACGCAGGCACCGGTTATTCACATAGCGTAAGCCAGAACTTATTTTGCCGAGGCGAAACGTGCCGCTGCTTCGTCCCAGTTCACCACGTTCCAGAACGCTTTGATGTAGTCAGGGCGCTTGTTCTGATACTTCAGATAGTAAGCGTGCTCCCACACATCCAGACCGATGATTGGGAAACCAGACACGCCAGCGATGGCTTCGCCCATCAACGGGTTGTCCTGGTTAGCGGTTGAAACGACCGCCAGTTTATCGCCTTTTTTCACCAGCCACGCCCAGCCAGAGCCAAAACGGGTCGCAGCCGCTTTCTCGAACTCTTCCTGGAATTTCTCAACGCTACCGAAATCTTTTTCGATTGCTGCTTTCAGGTCGCCCTGCAGCGTGGTGCCGGTTTTCAGGCCTTTCCAGAACAGGCTGTGGTTAGCGTGGCCGCCAGCGTTGTTACGCAGTGGGCCTTTTTTGTCTGCTGGCAGCTGATCCAGTTTGGTGATCAGTTCATCAACCGGCAGGTTTGCGAATTCGGTACCTTCCAGCGCCGCGTTGGCGTTGTTAACGTAGGTCTGGTGATGTTTAGTGTGATGGATTTCCATCGTCTGCTTGTCGAAGTGCGGTTCCAGTGCGTCGTAGGCGTACGGCAGGGATGGCAGTGAATAACTCATGTTCTTCCTCTCCATTTAGTGTTTGGCAGCACAACCTTGCTGGTGTGCCGCATAAGCAGTCGGATCATTATAGTTAAAATCATGATCCGGAAAAGGGTTATCAATGCCTTAGTAATGATAAGGATTTGATCAATCTGGCAAAAGGTGCGCACACACGGCTACACCTTATGCGTACTGGCGCGCAGCTTAAGCTGCACCGGCAGCTCATTGATGGCAGGCGGCTCGTCGCCGTTGAGCGCCGCCAGCAGACGTTTACCGGCCATGCGCCCCATCTCCTCGTACGGCAGCACAATGCTGGTCAGCGGCGGCGAACATACCGCCGCCAGCGGGCCACCGCCGATGCTGGCTATTGCCAGCTGGCTGGGCACCGAGACGCCGGCTGCGTGACAGGCCATGATGGCACCGCACGCCACTTCATCGCTGGTACAGATCAGGACGTCCAGTTCCGGCCAGGTGAGACGGATCTCTGCCAGCAGGCTGTGGCCGGCGGCAAAGGTGGGCATTTTCGGTGAGGTCACTACGCGGTGCGGTGCCAGATTCAGCGCCAGCATCCCGCTGTGCCAGCCATTGAGCAGCTGACGGAAAATAGTGCTGTGCGTTTGTGTGCACAGCAGGCCGGGATGGCGATAGCCGCGCTCCACCAGGCTGTTTACCAGCTGGCGAATGGCTTTCGCATAGTCCACGCCGATGCTGATGCCGGCAGAATCCTGATGCACGCCGCCGATGTCCATCACCGGCAGGCCGGAGTTACTCAGCAGGCGCTGCGCTTCGGCGGCATTGTCGAAATTGAAGTGCACCATCGCGGCCGGGTTGTAAGAGAGCAGCATCTCAATCAGCTCGCTCTCCTCCGCCGCCGAGTGATTGGCTTCGGCCAGCATCATGTTATAGCCCTGCGGCCGCAGCACCTCCTGCAGCGCCTCTGACACAATCGCGCTGCCCGGCGTCGCAAATGAGGGTACCACCATGGTGATCAGCCGCGACGAGGCTGACGCCAGGTTACGCGCCTGCACGTTGGGCACATAGGCCAGTTCCGCGACGGCCGCGTCGATCCTTGCGCGAATTTCGGGCGACACTTTCTCCGGCATACGCAAAGCGCGCGACGCCGTCATGGCGCTGACACCGACCAAACGGGCAACATCGGCCAGCGTGCTTTTGCCGGTACTGCGCCGTCGTTTTTCTGTCATGCGTTCTCCTGTCTCTACCCTGCTGGTTCCGGGTAGCGCTCGATTTATCCGCACGCAGCTTAAAACCAAAAGCAAATTGGTGCCATGTTAAAAACCACAGAATCGGGCATGTCTCATTGGCTGCGTGATTTTCGCTGGCCTGAGCATGTCACCCCGGCCTCAGCGTGACAAACCGCGCGCGCAAAAATGTTATCGCTAACACACTTTTTAACATCATTCGTGTTAGCGCTAACTTTTGCGAGCAACATCACAGAACCCAGGCGATAAAATCACCTACAGTGCACCGCATCGACGAATAAACAGGAATTACTGATGCTCACTCAATGGCTGACACCGCAACATATCCGGATAGTAGACGACGTTAGCGACTGGCAGGAAGCAGTGCGTTTATCGGCCGAGCCGCTGCTGGCGGAGGGGGCAATTACCCCGGCTTATCTGGATGCGATCTTTACGTCGCACGCTGAGCTGGGTCCCTATTATGTGCTGGCGCCGGGTCTGGCGATGCCGCATGCGCGTCCGGAACAGGGTGCACGCAAAAACGGCCTGTCGCTGCTGCACGTAAAACAAGGCGTGAATTTTGCCGCCGATGAAAACGACCCGGTGTTTGTCGTTATTATGCTGTGCGCCCTGTCTGGCGACGATCATATTCAGATGATCACTGCGCTGGCTGAGGTGTTCAGCGACGAATCCCGCCTGCAGCAGTTGCTGTCGGCATCGACCCTGCCAGCGATTGAAGCTGTCATTAAAGATTAATCACCAGAGAAACCTGAAAATGAAAAAAGTACTGATTGTGTGTGGAAACGGTTTAGGCAGCAGCTTCATTGTGGAAATGAACGTGAAGAAAATTATTAAGGAGCTGGGTAAAGAGGCTGAAGTGGGTCATACCGATTTAACCTCTGCCAAATCTGAGCAGGCCGATATTATCATCAGCGCTAAAGATATCGCTGACCAGCTGTCGAGCCACAGCGCACAGGTATTTGGCCTGAGCAATTTACTGGATAACGCCAGAATCAAAGAAATTCTCGCCGACAACCTGTAATTGACCCGACGAAATTTACTCACACGGAGTAATTTATGCTGCAGTTTATAATTAAGGATGTTCTTGGAACACCCGCTATACTTGTCGGCCTTTTTTCCCTGATTGGTTTATTACTGCAAAAGAAAC
The DNA here is from genome assembly GCF_016643525.1 of Pantoea sp. Morm. Lineage (NCBI taxonomy): Bacteria > Pseudomonadati > Pseudomonadota > Gammaproteobacteria > Enterobacterales > Erwiniaceae > Pantoea > Pantoea sp. Morm. The sequence goes on from NZ_VOQX01000010.1 coordinate 16,968, forward strand.
CGGTATCCGATGTGATTTCCGGTACGCTAAAAACCATCATGGGTTTTGTTATTCTTATCGCCGGGGCCAACTTAATTGCGGCCACCCTGACCATCTTCAGCCAGCTATTCGAGCACTCGTTCAATATTCAGGGCGTAGTGCCGAATACCGATGCGATGGCCGCGCTGGCACAGAAAAACTACGGTACCGAAACCGCGATGATCATGGTGTTCGGTATGCTGGTGAATATTGTGCTGGCGCGCATTACGCCGCTGAAATACATCTTCCTGACCGGGCACCATACGCTGTATATGTCGGCCATGCTGGCGGTGATCCTGTCGGTGGGCGGCGTGCACGGCTTCTGGCTGGTGCTGATCGGCTCGCTGATTCTCGGCACCATGATGGTGGTATGTCCGGCGATTCTGCAGCCGTTCACCCGCAAAATCACCAATTCGGACGATCTGGCGCTGGGCCACTTTGGCTCCACCGGCTACCTGTTGTCAGCGCTGGTCGGCAAAGCGGTGGGCAAAGGCAGCCCGTCAATTGAAGAGCTGAAAGTACCCAAAACCCTCAACTTCCTGCGCGACTCGTCCGTGGCAATTTCGCTGACCATGATGATTCTGTTTGTCGCGCTGGTGCTGGTTGCCGGTAAAGAGTTTACCGAAAGTCAGGTGAGCGGCGGCCAGAACTTCATCGTCTTTGCCATTATCCAGTCAATCACCTTTGCTGCGGGTGTTTACATCATTCTTGCCGGTGTACGCATGGTGATTGCCGAGATCGTCCCGGCGTTCAAAGGCATCGCCGATAAACTGGTGCCAAACGCAAAACCGGCGCTGGATTGCCCGACGGTCTTCCCGTTCGCGCCGAACGCCGTGATCATCGGCTTCCTGTGCAGCTTCGCCGCCGGGCTGATCAGCATGTTCCTGTGTCCGCTGTTCGGTCTGAGCGTGATTGTGCCGGGTCTGGTGCCGCACTTCTTCTGCGGCGCGACCGCTGGCGTCTACGGCAATATCACCGGCGGACGGCGCGGCGCCATCATCGGTTCCTTTGTCCAGGGGCTGCTGATCTCCTTCCTGCCCGCCATTCTGCTGCCGCTGATGGGTGACCTTGGCTTCGCGTCCACCACCTTTGGTGATGCGGACTTCGGTATCGTCGGCATTGTGCTCGGCCATATTATTTCGTTCTTCCATTGATGTCACAGACAGCGCCTGCGGGCGCTGTTTGCGTAATGAGGAAATCAGCATGAACGCCCGCTTTTCACCGTCCCTGATGTGCATGGATTTGACCCGCTTCCGCGAGCAGATCGAAGCGATGAACGCCAGCGCCTCGTTCTATCATGTCGATATTATGGATGGCAGCTATGTTAAGAATATTACGCTGTCGCCGTTCTTTATTGAGAACCTGCGTAAAATTACCGATGTGCCGATTGATGTGCATTTAATGGTGAACCACCCGGAAGATATTATTCCGATGTGCATTGACGCCGGCGCGGATATTATCAGCTTCCATCCGGAGACGGCGAATAACAAAATTTTCCGTTTGCTGACGCAAATTAAAGAGGCCGGCCGTCGCTGCGGCGTGGTGCTGAATCCGGCGACGCCAGCCGACAGCATTCGTGAATATGCGCATCTGCTGGATAAAGTGACGGTGATGTCCGTCGATCCCGGTTTCGCCGGGCAGAAATTTATTCCGGAAACCCTGAACAAAATTCGCCAGCTGATCGCCATGCGGGAAACGCACGGTTATCACTATCTGACCGAAATCGATGGGTCGTGCAACGCGCGCACCTTTAAGCAGATTGCCGCCTCGGGCGTCGACGTGTTTATTGTCGGCACCTCCGGCCTGTTCAATCTTGACGATGATGTGGCGCAGGCGTGGCAGAAGATGGAGCAGATTTTTGCGCAGGAAACTGCCGCGGCGTGATGTCCTTTCGCGCCCTGCCAGATGCGCATCAACGCGCATCTGGCACATTATGCAGTCGGGTTGCCATTCATGGCGACCTGAAATCTGAATAATTAACGCCCCAGCTCGGTCAGCGACTTATCCAGTGCTCCCACCAGCCAGTCGATATCACCGCTCTGGAACGCCAGCGGCGGACGCAGTTTCAGCACGTTGCCGTACGGCCCGGCCACCGACGTCAGCACATGGTGATCGCGCAGTTTCTCGATCAAATCCAGCGCCAGCGCTTTGTCCGGCGTCTTACTGCTGCGATCCTGCACCAGCTCAAACCCAATAAACAGCCCGGCACCGCGCACATCACCAATGCAGTCATGGCGATCCATCAGCTTCTGCAGCTCCGCCAGCAGCTGTGCGCCGACCACGCGGCTATGCTCCTGCAGCCCCTCTTCCTGAATCACCGTCAGCACCGCCTGCGCAGCGGCCATCGCCACCGGGTTGCCGCCAAAAGTATTGAAATAAGGGATCTCGTCGCTGAACGCGGCCAGCACGTCGCTTTTCGCCAGCAGGCCGGAAACCGGAATACCGTTGCCCATCGGCTTACCGGTGGTGACCACATCCGGCACCACGCCGTGACGGGCAAAGCCCCAGAAGGCATCGCCGGTACGGGCAAAGCCGGGCTGCACTTCATCAGCGATAAAAATGCCGCCGTTAGCATGCACCACATCCACCGCTTGCTGCAGGAATCCGCGCGGATTAGGCAGCACGCCGTCGGAGGAGAAGAGCGAGTCGGCGAGGAAACCGGCGAATTTAATGCCGTGCGCTTTCATGTCATCAATCTGCTGCTGAATCTGATCGGCAAACCATGCCCCGAGATCGGGCGCATCGACACGATAAGCATCTGGCGGTGGCACCAGGCGAGTGGTCGGTGCCAGCGGCTGACCGCTACCCAGCGCCGGTGACGCGCCAGAGGTCAAATCACTGGTACCGTGGTACGCCTCCTGCGAGACAATAATGCCGGTGCCGCCGCTCCAGGCGCGCGCCACGCGAATCGCCAAATCGTTGGCTTCTGAGCCGGTACACATATACATGGCGCGATCGATGGCTTCCGGCGTGGTCGCCAGCAACGCTTCGCTGTAATCAAGAATGCGCTCGTGCAAATAACGCGTGTGCGTGTTCAGCATCTTCATCTGCTGATTCACCGCCTCAATGACCGCCGGATGGCAGTGGCCGATGCTCGCCACATTGTTATACACATCCAGATATTTGTTACCCGCCGCATCCCACAAATACTGCCCTTCGCCGCGCACCAGATGCACCGGCTTGCGATAAAACAGACGATACGATTCGCCCAGCACTTTGCTGCGCTTGTCCGTCAGAGTGCGGGTGGCCGGATCCAGCGCGTCGGCGTGTTCGGCGCGAAAACTGTTGGTATCCATGATGGTGGAACGTGTAACCATGGTAACTCCCGTTGCGAAGGTGAAAGGGGTGTTTGCAGCCTGATCTCTGCGAACATCATGCCTGCTTTAGTGAAAAATGCAACCAAATACACAAATACAACCAAATACACATGACGCCACGATGACACTCAGGTAAGCTTAGGCCCAGCTTCGCTCTGCCACAGGGAAACGTCATGCTGCAGGAAACCCGTTTACATCGCATCCGCGCGCTGCTGAGCACGCAACATCAGCTCAGCACTGAACGCATCATCAAAGAGCTGGGCATTTCACGGGAAACGGCACGGCGCGATATCATTTCGCTTGAGGCGCAGGGGCTGGCGCGCCGCGTACATGGCGGTCTGGTGGCGCTGGAGAGCCCGCCGGAGCCACCGCTGCAGGTGCGCCGTAACGCACAGGCCAGAGAGAAACGCGCGATTGCCGCCGCGGCGGTACAACATCTGCAACCCGGCCAGACGCTGTTCCTCGATGCCGGCACCACCACCACGCTGCTGGCTGAAGAGCTGCGCACCATGTCCGGCCTGACCATCATCACTAACAGTCTGCAGGCGGCACTGGCGCTTAGCGCGGCCGAAGAGCATGAAACCCTGAATAACCAGGTGCTGCTGCTGGGCGGCATGATGATGGCCGGCGCGCAGCAGACGCGGGGAGAAATGACGGTGGGGGAAATTTATCGATATCGCGCCGACGTGGCGCTGCTGTCACCGGTCGGCATCGACGCCCGAAACGGCGCCAGCAGCTTCCATCCGCATGAAGCCGCCATCGCGCACGCCATGGTACAGCAGGCCAGCCGCACCCTGCTGCTGGCGGATCACAGTAAACTCGGCGTGATCAGCCGTACCCAGTACGCCCCTGTCGGCGATATCGATCTGTTGATTTGCGACGGCGGCGCGGCAAAGCCCGGTGCGCTCAGCGCTCTGCAGCAGGCGTTAGCGGTGCAGGTGGTGTAAGGAACTGCCCGATGCACGGTCACCGTACTGACGGCACAGTGACCTCATCGATTATGGCTGAACCAGCGTATGGATTTTTTGGCTTATTTTCTCAACCAGCCGTCCGTCATTTTTAAAAACAAACTCATCGGAAAATATCTGATGGCCGTTACTGTAGCCAGGCGACCACAGCTGATTATTTTTCAGTGAGTCCTGATAGATGCCAACCAGGGCTTTGTTATAAGCCGCCGAGATATGCACCACGGCGGTATCGGGAGTAATCACGCAGTCACTTTTCTTAACCGCAGCGAAAGCATGATACAGCGAGGGAACGCGGTATAACTTCGCGGGGTGCAGCGACGCCTGTTCCAGCGCGCCTTTGTGATCGAGCACCACGATATTGGTGGCCGCATTGTGCCTGACAATCGCCCCGATTAGCTCATTCAGCTGCTGCTCAGAGAGGTCACGATCGGCATGACTGGCATAAATATTGATTAAAATATTGTGCTCATCAGCGGAAAACATGCCGGACTGGTGAATTTCGGCATCAATGCGCTCAGGATAAAATATTTCATAATTCAGCCCATCAACCGTCTCAACCTGAAGATAGTCAAGAACCGCACGATAGATATTTTTAACGTGGTTATTAAGGTGATCGAACTGAATGTTGATATCGTAAGGTTTAAGCCAGCCAGGCTTGTTGAAACCCAGCGTCATTTTAGGATTGATATCGGCAATCATTTTGGGCATATACAGCGCGGTTTGCCAGATAGCCGTATCGATCAATAAATCGTAAGCATTGTCTCTCAGGAGGGTCACGACCTCACTCCCGATGGCGGTGTCATATTTATCGCGCTGATGACAATCGCTGAAACTGTCCGAGAGATAGATGTTGTGAATATACGGGTTATGTCGGAAAAGGCTCTCATTCTCCTTTACCGCCAGAATATCTACACGATACCCGGCTTCAAACAGCGCTCTGAGAAAACACGTAGAAACAATGGCATCGCCGATTTTACCTTCATTGCGAACCAGCAGAATGGATTTGATATCCTGTTTATTCTGTTTGTGGCATGAAGACTTTTTCCATTTCCTTGCTGCAAAATAAAGATCAAGAGAATATTTAATCTCTTTCTTTAAATAATTACGCCTGCGATTCAGCTGCCGCAGCTTTTTAATTAAAGCCATAATGGATATATTATTATTGATTGAGACGTTAATGATAGCGCATCAACTTCTTCATTCCTATCAAAAAGAATGTCACATTAAAAACTATTGCATGCATATTATTTAGCAGGCTAACCAGAAAAGCGCAGCGTAATAAAAGATTGCCTGACACCTCCCGGTACGCCGCATGCCGCGAACGATGAAATTCCCGGCATGTATCGCACATCAACCGTTAATCAGACGCTGCGGATGGCTGTACACCGTGGCGCGTCCCGGTTTAGAAAAACCGACCAGCGTCAGGTTACAGCGCTCGGCCACTTCAACGGCCAGCTGGGTGGCGGCCGAGACGGCAAACAGAATCTCTACGCCGCACATGGCAGATTTTTGCACCATCTCATAGCTGGCGCGGCTGGAAACCAGCACCGCACCCTGCTGCCAGTGCTGCTGGCTGCGCTGACCCAGCAGCTTATCCAGCGCCACGTGGCGACCCACGTCTTCGCAGCCGCCCTGCAGTTCGCCCTGCGGCGACATCCACGCGGCGGCGTGCGTACAACCGGTCAGATTGCCGATGGGCTGGAAATCGCGCAGCTGTGCCAGCCCGTTATCGAGGCAGGCCAGATCGAAGGTCTGCGTAAACGGCAGCGGCTGCACCGGCTTGCCGATTTGATCCAGCTGCTCCACCCCGCATACGCCGCAACCGGTGCGGCCCGCCATGGCGCGACGCTGCGCCTTCAGCGCCATAAAACGCCGGCTGGAGAGTTCGATCTGCACTTCGAACCCATTGCAGCCCGGCACCACATCCATGCCATAGATCTCGCCGGGTTGCTCAATAATGCCTTCGGAAAGCGAAAAACCGAGCGCAAAAGCCTGCAGATTATCCGGCGTCGCCATCATCACCACGTGTGAAATACCGTTGTAGACCAGCGCCACCGGCACTTCCTGCGCCAGCCAGTCGCTTTCCGCTTCAGTAATCGCGTGGCGCTGCCATACGGTGGTCTGGCTCAGTCCTGCGATCTCATTCACATTCTGGTTACTTTTTTGCTGTTTCGCTTTCACTTCTCTCGTCTCGCATAACAACCACATTAAAGTAGTGGTAATATCAGGTCGCTTTTGACGCAATCCTGCGTGGAGCCATTCTGAACCCCGGCTCCATCCAGCGCAAAAAAATTATTACAGCAATGTCGACTCAAGGATTACCCATGAACGTCAGCCGAAGAAAATTCTTCAAGATCTGCGCTGGCGGTATGGCAGGAACCACGGCAGCACTGCTCGGCTTTACGCCGGAAGCCGCGCTGGCGGAAACACGGCAGTATAAGTTGCTGCGTGCCCGCGAAACCCGTAATACCTGCACTTACTGCTCAGTCGGCTGTGGCCTGTTAATGTACAGCCTCGGCGATGGCGCGAAAAACGCCAAAGAGACCATTTTCCACATCGAAGGGGATCCGGACCATCCGGTGAGCCGCGGCGCGCTCTGTCCTAAAGGCGCGGGCCTGCTTGATTTTGTCCACAGCGACAGCCGTCTGAAATATCCGGAATACCGTGCGCCAGGCTCCGACAAATGGCAGCGCATCAGCTGGGATGACGCCTTTACGCGCATCGCGCAGTTGATGAAAGCCGATCGCGACGCCAACTTTATCGCGCAGAACGCCGCCGGCGTGACGGTAAACCGCTGGCTCTCTACCGGCATGCTGTGCGCTTCGGCCTCCAGCAACGAAACCGGCTACTTAACGCAAAAATTTACCCGATCGCTCGGTATGCTGGCGGTCGACAACCAGGCACGCGTCTGACACGGACCAACGGTAGCAAGTCTTGCTCCAACATTTGGTCGCGGTGCGATGACCAACCACTGGGTCGACATCCGTAATGCCAATCTGGTTGTGGTGATGGGCGGAAACGCTGCTGAGGCGCATCCGGTCGGTTTCCGCTGGGCGATGGAAGCCAAAATTCACAACAAAGCCAAACTGATTGTTATCGATCCGCGCTTCACGCGCACGGCATCGGTGGCAGACTTTTACACGCCTATCCGCCCCGGCACCGACATTGCCTTCCTGTCGGGTGTGCTGCTGTGGCTGCTGCAGAATGACAAAATCCAGCATGAATATGTGCAGGCGTACACCAATGCCAGCCTGATCGTGCGGGAGGATTACCATTTCGACGACGGCCTGTTTAGCGGCTACGACGAAGCCAATCGCAAATATGACAAAACCAGCTGGAACTACGAGCTGGGCGACGACGGCTTTGCCAAACGCGATGACAGCCTGAGCCATCCGCGCTGCGTCTGGAATCTGCTGAAGCAGCACGTCAGCCGTTATACGCCGGAAATGGTCGAGCGCATCTGCGGCACGCCAAAAGCGGATTTCCTGCACGTCTGTGAGCTGATTGGCGAAACCAGCGCGCGCGACCGCACCACCTCGTTCCTGTATGCGCTGGGCTGGACACAGCACTCGGTCGGGGCGCAGAACATTCGCACCATGGCGATGATTCAGCTGCTGCTGGGCAATATGGGGATGGCCGGCGGCGGCGTCAATGCGCTGCGCGGACACTCCAATATTCAGGGTCTGACCGATCTTGGCCTGCTGTCGCAAAGCCTGCCGGGCTATATGACGCTGCCGTCGGAAAAACAGACCGATCTCACCAGCTATCTGGCGGCGAACACGCCGAAGCCGACGCTGCCGGGCCAGGTGAATTACTGGGGCAACTACCCGAAATTCTTCGTCAGCATGATGAAAGCCTTCTTTGGCGATAAAGCGCAGGCGGAGAACAGCTGGGGCTTTGACTGGCTGCCGAAGTGGGACAAAGGCTACGACGTGCTGCAGTACTTCGAGATGATGTCGCAGGGCAAGGTTAACGGCTATCTGTGCCAGGGCTTTAACCCGGTGGCGTCGTTCCCGAACAAGCGCAAAGTGATCGATTCGCTGTCGAAGCTGAAGTTCCTCGTCACCATCGACCCGCTCAACACCGAAACCTCGACCTTCTGGCAAAACCACGGCGAGTTTAACGATGTCGATCCGGCGCAGATTCAGACCGAAGTGTTCCGTCTGCCGTCAACCTGCTTTGCCGAGGAGAACGGCTCAATCGTCAACTCCGGCCGCTGGCTGCAGTGGCACTGGAAAGGTCAGGATGCGCCGGGCGAAGCGCTCAACGACGGTGAAATTCTTTCCGGTATCTATCTGCGTCTGCGTGAGATGTATGCGCGCGAAGGCGGTGCACAGCCAGAGCCGGTGCTGAACATGACCTGGAACTACCTGACGCCCGACAATCCGGCCTCGGAAGAGGTGGCGATGGAGAGCAACGGCAAGGCGCTGGCGGACATCTACGATGACAAAGGCACGCTACTGGTGAAAAAAGGCCAGCAGCTCAGCACCTTTGCCCATCTGAAAGATGACGGCAGCACCAGCAGCGGCTGCTGGATTTTCGCCGGTAGCTGGACGCCGGACGGTAACCAGATGGCGCGCCGCGATAACACCGATCCGAGCGGGCTGGGCAATACGCTGAACTGGAGCTGGGCGTGGCCGCTGAACCGCCGCATCCTGTATAACCGCGCCTCCGCCGACCCGCAGGGCAACCCGTGGGATCCGAAACGCCAGATCCTCAAATGGGATGGCAACAAGTGGGGCGGTATGGATATTCCGGACTACAGCACGGCCGCGCCGGGCAGTAACGTCGGGCCGTTTATCATGCAGCCGGAAGGCATGGGCCGCCTGTTCGCCATCGACAAAATGGCAGAAGGACCGTTCCCGGAGCACTACGAGCCGTTTGAAACGCCGCTCGGCACCAACCCGCTGCATCCTGACGTGGTCTCCAACCCGGCCGCGCGCGTGTTCAAAGACGATCTGGCGGCGATGGGCAAAGCGGAGCAGTTCCCGTATGTCGGCACCACGTATCGTCTGACCGAGCATTTCCACTACTGGACCAAACACGCGTTGCTTAACGCCATCGCGCAGCCAGAACAGTTTGTGGAGATTGGCGAGAAGCTGGCGAACAAGCTCGGCATCGCCCAGGGCGATACGGTGAAGGTGAGTTCCAACCGCGGCTATATCAAAGCCAAAGCGGTGGTCACCAAGCGCCTGCGTCCGCTCAACGTCGATGGCAAAACTGTCGATACCATTGGCATCCCGATTCACTGGGGCTATCAGGGCGTGGCGAAAAAAGGCTTTATCGCCAATACCCTGACGCCGTTTGTCGGTGACGCCAACACGCAAACGCCGGAGTTTAAGGCGTTCCTGGTTAACGTCGAGAAGGTGTAACGGAGAACGAAGATGGCTTATCAATCGCAAGACATTATCCGCCGCTCCGCCACCAATGGTTTCACGCCTGCCCCGCAGGCGCGTGACCATCAGCAGGAAGTGGCGAAACTGATCGACGTTACCACCTGCATCGGCTGTAAGGCGTGTCAGGTCGCGTGTTCAGAGTGGAACGACATTCGCGACGAGGTCGGTCATAACGTCGGGGTGTATGACAACCCGGCGGATTTGACCGCCAAATCCTGGACGGTGATGCGTTTCTCGGAAGTCGAGGAGAACGGCAAGCTGGAGTGGCTGATCCGCAAGGATGGCTGTATGCACTGTGCCGATCCCGGCTGTCTGAAAGCCTGCCCGTCGGAAGGCGCGATTATTCAGTACGCGAACGGGATCGTCGATTTTCAGTCGGAACAGTGCATTGGCTGCGGCTACTGCATCGCCGGCTGTCCGTTTGACGTGCCGCGGCTGAATAAAGACGACAACCGCGTGTATAAATGCACGCTGTGCGTCGATCGCGTTAACGTCGGTCAGGAACCGGCGTGCGTGAAAACCTGTCCGACCGGGGCGATTCATTTCGGCAGCAAAAGTGATATGCAGCAGCTGGCTGCCGATCGCGTCGCCGAGCTAAACACGCGCGGCTATGCCAACGCCGGGCTGTACGATCCGGCTGGCGTCGGCGGCACGCACGTCATGTACGTGCTGCACCACGCCGACAAACCGCAGCTGTATCACGGCCTGCCGGCCAACCCGAGCATCAGCCCGGCGGTCACCTTCTGGAAAGGCGTCTGGAAACCGCTGGCTGCTATCGGCTTTGCCGCCACCTTCGCCGCCGCGGTGTTCCACTACGTTGGTGTCGGTCCGAACCGGGTGGAAGAGGACGACGACGAAAACCTGCATGAAAAAGAGGAGCGCGAATGATGAAAAAGCGCGATCGTCTGGTGCGCTACAGCGCGCCGGAACGCATCAATCACTGGATTGTCGCGTTCTGTTTTGTGTTTGCCGCGCTCAGCGGACTGGGTTTCTTTTTCCCGTCGTTTAACTGGCTGATGCACGTGCTCGGCACGCCACAGCTGGCGCGTATCCTGCACCCGTTCGTTGGCGTGGTGATGTTTGCAGCCTTTATTATCATGTTCTTACGCTACTGGAAGCACAATCTTATCCAGCGCGACGATCTGGTATGGGCGAAAAATATCCGTAAAATCGTGCGTAATGAAGAGGTGGGCGATACCGGGAAATACAACTTCGGGCAGAAGTGTGTGTTCTGGGCTGCTATCATCAGCTTAGTCTTGCTGCTGGCGAGCGGAATTGTCATCTGGCGCCCCTGGTTCGCCGGATACTTCACCATTCCGCTGATTCGCGCCGCGCTGGTGGTGCATTCGGTCTCGGCTGTGGCACTGATCATGACGATTATGGTGCATATTTATGCCGCCCTGTGGGTGAAAGGCACCATTACCGCCATGGTTGAGGGCTGGGTACCGGCCGCGTGGGCGAAAAAACATCACCCACGCTGGTATCGCGAGCAGCGCCAACGCCAAACACAACAGGAAAAACGTCCCTGATGAGTATTCGCATCATCCCGCAGGAGCAGCTGGAGAAGAGCGAAAAGAACACGGCGGAGCAAGTTCCGCCGTTACTTTTCCCCCGGCTGAAAAATCTCTACAGCCGCCGTGCGGCGCGGTTGCGTGATCTGGCGGCGAAAAATCCGCTGGGCGACTACCTGCGTTTTGCCGCGGTGATCGCGCAGGCCCAGGAAATCGTGCTGTATGACCATCCGCTGCAGATCGATCTGCATCAGCGGCTGGCAGAGAGCGCGCAGCAGGGCAAACCGCCGCTGGATATCCACACTTACCCGCGCGATGTGCACTGGCAGCGGCTGCTGCATTCGCTGATCGCCGAGCTGAAGCCAGAGATGAGCGGCCAGGCGCTGGCGGTACTGGAGAATCTGGAGAAGGCCTCGTCCACCGAGCTGGAAACCCTTGCCAGCGCGCTACTGGAGGGCGAATTCGCCCAGGTCAGCAGTGATAAAGCCCCGTTCATCTGGGCGGCGCTGTCAATTTACTGGGCGCAGATGGCAGCAATGATCCCCGGCAAAGCGCGGGCCGAATATGGCGAACACCGTCAGTTCTGCCCGGTGTGCGCCAGTGTGCCGGTCGCCAGCGTGGTGCACATGGACGTTGGCCAGCAGGGTCTGCGCTATCTGCACTGTAACCTGTGCGAAAGCGAGTGGTACGTGGTGCGCAGCAAGTGCTCGAACTGCGAGCAAACGCGCGATCTGCATTACTGGTCGCTGGACAGCGAGCAGGCCGCCGTGAAAGCCGAAAGCTGCGGCGACTGCGGTACCTACCTGAAGATGCTATACCAGGAGAAAGATCCGGCGCTGGAACCGGTGGCCGACGATCTCGCCTCGCTGGTGCTGGATGCCCGCATGGAGCAGGAAGGATTCGCGCGCAGCAGCCTGAATCCGTTTATGTTTCCCGGGGATTGATGCCATGTGCGCATGATTGGACGCCGGACACTGTAGGGTCGCCATTCATGGCGACCAGGTTTATTCACCTGCGTCATCCCTGTTGCCTGAATTGATCATTCACACGGAGACTTCGATGAAACTGATTGGCAGCTATACCAGCCCGTTTGTGCGCAAAATCTCAGTGATCCTGCTGGAAAAGGGCCTGGTGTTTGAATTCGTCAACCACTCTCCGTGGGAGCCTGACAGCCACGTCCCGCAGTACAATCCGCTGGGTAAAGTGCCGGCCTTCATTGATGACCAGCAGCTGACCTGGTTTGACTCCTCAATTATTGCTCAGGTGATTGAGCTGCGTGGCGATGCGCCTGCCCTGCTGCCCGACGACGCACTGCGCGCCCTGCAGATCCGCCAGCTGGAGAAGCTGGCCGACGGCATCAATGATGCGGCGGTGATGATCGTGCGCGAACAGATGCGTCCCGGCGATCGGCAATCGGAAGAGGTGCTGCTACGTAATCGCGAGAAAATCGCGCGCGGCCTCGACGCGCTGGAAACCGCCGCCGCACAGGGCGAGTTGCTCAACAGCGGCACGCTCAACCTCGCCGATATCGCTACCGGCTGCACCCTGGGCTATCTCAATTTTCGCCGCGTGCTGCCCAACTGGTGCGTCAATCGCCCGGCGCTGGTTAAACTGGCAGAAACGCTGTTCGAGCGGGAAAGCTTTGCCCGTACGGTTCCGCCCACCCACTAAGTGATGTGATGAAAGCCCTCTACAGTCAGCTCCCTGCCATCGACAGCCTGCTGCGCGATCCGGCGCTGCAGCCGCTGCTGGCACAATCCGGTACCGCCTTTATCACGCGCCAGCTGCGCGGCATGCAGCAGGAGGCGCGCGACCACATTCAGCAACATCAATCGTTACCGCACTGGCACGCCAGCTGGCCGGATGAAGCGCTGCGCCGCGCACAGCAGCAGCAGCAAAGCGCGCTGCGCCCGGTGTTTAACCTGACCGGCACCGTGCTGCACACCAATCTGGGGCGCGCGCAGCTCAGCGATCGCGCCATCGCGGCGGTCAGCGCCTGTCTGCGCCAGCCGGTAACGCTGGAGTATGCGCTGGACGACGCGGCGCGCGGTCATCGCGATCGCGCAGTCAGCGCACTGCTGTGCGAGCTAACCGGCGCCGAAGCTGCCTGTATCGTCAATAACAACGCCGCTGCGGTACTGCTGATGCTGGCCAGCCTGGCAGCGGGTCGCGACGTGATTATGTCGCGCGGCGAACTGGTGGAGATCGGCGGCGCATTCCGTATCCCTGACGTGATGCGCCAGGCGGGCTGCCGATTGGTGGAGGTTGGCACCACCAATCGCACCCATCTGAAGGATTATCGCGGCGCCATCGCCGGGGATAGCGGCCTGCTGATGAAGGTACACACCAGTAATTACCAGATTCAGGGCTTTACCCATGCCGTGTCTGAAGCCGAGCTGGTGCAGTTAGGCGACGCGCACGGCCTGCCGGTGATCAGCGATCTCGGCAGCGGTTCGCTGGTGGATATGACGGCGTACGGGTTGCCGCCTGAACCGATGCCGCAGCAGCTGATTGCGGCCGGCGTGAGCCTGGTGAGTTTCTCCGGTGACAAACTGCTGGGTGGCCCGCAGGCCGGGATTATCGTCGGCAAAAAAGCGCTGATTGACCAGCTGCAACAGCATCCGCTGAAGCGCGCACTGCGCGTCGATAAAATGACGCTGGCGGCGCTGGAAGCGACGCTGCAGCTCTACCGTCAGCCGGAAACCCTGCACGAGGCGCTGCCGACACTGCGCCTGCTGACGCGCAGCGCGCACGATATTCTGCAACAGGCCGAACGTCTGATGCCGGCGCTGGAGCACGCCTTCAGCGCCGATTTTTCGCTGGCGATCGCCGCCTGTTCCTCGCAAATTGGCAGCGGTTCGCTGCCGGTCGAACGTCTGCCCAGCTTTGCTATCACCTTCACGCCACGCGACGGTCACGGCAGCCAGCTCAACGCCCTGGCGCAGCGCTGGCGCCAGCTGGCACGCCCGGTGATCGGCCGCCTGCAGGAGGGCAAACTGTGGCTGGATTTACGCTGCCTTGATGACGAAGCCGCCCTGATACGGACCTTAGTACCATGATTATTGCCACGGCCGGACATGTCGATCACGGTAAAACCGCGCTGTTGCAGGCCCTGACCGGGATTGATGCCGATCGCCTGCCGGAAGAGAAACGGCGCGGCATGACCATCGATCTCGGATATGCCTACTGGCCGCAGCCCGATGGCCGCACGCTGGGCTTCATTGATGTGCCTGGCCATGAAAAATTTCTCGCCAACATGCTGGCCGGCATCGGCGGCATTCATCATGCGCTGCTGGTGGTGGCCTGTGACGATGGCGTGATGCCGCAGACGCGTGAGCATTTACAGTTGCTGAGCCTCGCCGGACAGCCGCCGCTGAGCGTGGCGCTGACCAAAGCCGACCGCGTTGACGCCGCACGCATCGCAGAGGTGCAGCAGCAGGTCGCGCAGCTCACGCAGCAGCTCGGCTGGCCAGCGGCAGCGCAGTTTGTTACCAGCAGCCATACGCTGCAGGGCATTGAAACGCTGCGCCAGCACCTCTTCAGTCTGAACGCACCGGCGTTTGAGCCTGGCCGCCGTTTCCGGCTCGCCATCGACCGCGCTTTCACGCTGAAAGGCACCGGGCTGGTGGTCACCGGCACCGCGCTGAGCGGTGAAGTCAGGGTGGGCGACACGCTGTGGCTCAGCAGCCTGAACCTGCCGCTGCGCGTGCGGGCGCTGCATGCGCAGAACCAGCCGGTGACGCGCGCCCAGGCGGGCGAGCGCATCGCGCTGAATATCGTCGGTGACGTGGAGAAGGCACAGATTACGCGCGGCGACTGGCTGCTGGCGCAGCCACGTCCCGCCGGCACGCAGCGGCTGATCGTCGCACTGCGCCTGCTGCAACCGCTGAAAACGGCCTCACAGCCGGTGCATCTGCATCACGCGGCCAGCCACGTCACCGGCCGCTTAACGCAGCTCACGAACGATGTGGCTGAACTGGTGCTCAGCCAGCCGCTGTGGCTGGCGGAAAACGATCGGATAATTATTCGCGACAGCAATGCGCAGCACACGCTGGGCGGCGGACGCGTACTGCTGTGCGACAGCAAAAAGCGCGGTAAACGCCAGCCGGACTACCTGCAGTGGCTACAGCAACTGGCCGCGGCGCGCGATGACAGCGCCAGCCTGCAGGCGCATCTGGCGTATCAACCGGCCGCGTATGACGAGCTCGGCTGGGCGCGCCAGCTCACTGCGCCGGCGCTGGACGCGCTGCTGCTGCCGCTGAATCCGGTACGGCTGGGTGTCAGCCTGATGAGCGACACCATGGCCAGCGCCTGGCAGCAGCGTTTACGGGAAGCGCTGAGCGCCTTCCACCAGCAGCATCCGGAGCTGCCGGGCATCGGCCACGACCGCCTGCGCCGTGTGGCGCTGCCGCATGCGCCGGCACCGCTGGTGCCGGGATTAATTGACCAGATGCTGGCACAAGGCGAGTTGCGGCAGAAACAGGGCTGGCTGCACCTGCCCGACTTCGCGCCGCGCTTTAATCCGCAGGAAGCCACGCTGTGGCAGCAGGTCGAGCCGCTGTTCAGCGACCAGCCGCTGTGGGTGCGCGATATTGCCGATGCGCTGCAGCAGGATGAAGAGCAGATTCGCGGTTTATTGCTCACCGCGGCGCGTCTCGGCCATATCACGGCGATCGTGCGCGATCGCTACTACCGCAGCGCGCAGATCCAGATCTTCGCCGATCTGATTCGTCAGCGCGCGGCCGCCGGAGGCAGCACCAGCGCCGCTGACTTCCGCAACCAGCTGGGTACCGGCCGCAAAGTCGCGGTGCAGATTCTGGAATTCTTTGACCGCAGCGGCTTTACCCGCCGTCGCGGTAACGATCACCTGCTGCGCGACGCGCGCCTGTTCACCTCTTCTGCCGCCTGAAACAAAAAAGGGACGATTGCTCGTCCCTTCGGTTCACTTCTGCCCATCGCTTACTGCAGCAGCGAAATGTCCGCCACCTGCAGGAACAGCTCGCGCAGTTGCGCCAGCAGCGTCAGGCGATTGATACGCACCGCTTCGTCATCGGCATTCACCATGACGTTGTCGAAGAAGTTATCCACCGCTTCGCGCAGCTGCGCCAGCTCCACCAGAGCATCCTGATAGCGGCCTTCCGCAAAGTACGGCTGCAGCTTGTCGCCCAGCGCGGTGACAAAGGTCGCCAGCTGAATTTCAGCGTTCTCTTTCAGCAGGGACGCCTGCACGCTGTCGTTCAGGGTTTCGGTGGCTTTCGCCAGGATATTCGACACGCGCTTGTTAGCCGCCGCCAGTGCCGAGGCCGCTTCCAGCGTACGGAAGTGCGAAACCGCCTTCATACGTGCATCGAAATCGGCCGGACGGGTTGGACGACGCGCCAGCACCGCCTGAATGGTGTCAACGCTGTGGCCCTCTTCCTGATACCAGGCGCGGAAACGACCCAGCATGAAGTCGATGACATCATCAACCACGTTGGCGTTGCTCAGCTTGCTGCCGTACAGGCGCACCGCTTCTTCCGTCAGGGTTTGCAGATCGAGCGGCAGGTTCTTCTCAACGATGATACGCAGCACGCCCAGCGCGGCACGACGCAGCGCAAACGGGTCTTTATCGCCTTTCGGATGCTGTCCGATGCCGAAGATACCGGCCAGGGTATCCATTTTATCGGCAATCGCCACGGCGCAGGCCACCGGGCTGGACGGCAGATCGTCACCGGCGAAACGCGGCTGGTACTGCTCGTTAAGTGCGACCGCCACATCTTCCGCTTCGCCATCGTGGCGCGCGTAGTGCATGCCCATCACACCCTGGGTGTCGGTGAACTCGAACACCATATTGGTCATCAGGTCGCACTTCGACAGCAGCCCGGCGCGCGTGGCGTGATTGACATCAGCGCCAATCTGCGCGGCAATCCAGCCGGCCAGCGCCTGAATACGGTCAGTTTTGTCACGCAGCGTACCCAGCTCTTTCTGGAACAGCACGGTTTCCAGACGCGGCAGGTTATCTTCCAGACGCTTTTTGCGGTCGGTGTTGAAGAAGAACTCGGCATCGGCCAGACGCGGACGCACCACTTTTTCATTACCGGCAATGATCTGCTGCGGATCGCGCGATTCAATGTTGGTGACAAAGATGAAGTTTGGCAGCAGCTGGCCGTCTTCGGCGTACACCGGGAAGTATTTCTGATCCCCTTTCATGGTGTACACCAGCGCTTCAGCCGGTACCGCGAGGAACTTCTCTTCAAACTTCGCCGTCAGTACCACCGGCCACTCCACCAGCGAAGCCACCTCTTCCAGCAGGCTGTCGCTCAGGTCGGCTTTACCGCCCAGCTGCTGCGCGGCAGCTTCGGCATCGGCTTTGATTTTGGCTTTACGCGTGGCGTAATCGGCGATCACTTTACCGCGCTCCTGCAGCAGCTGCGGATATTGATCGGCGTTGTCCAGCGTCAATTCCGGCTCGCCCATGAAGCGGTGGCCGCGAATGACGCGATCGGACTGAATACCGAGGATGGTGGCCGGAATCAGCTCATCACCCAGCAGCAGCGTCACGGTGTGCACCGGACGCACGAACTGCACGTCGCTGGCACCCCAGCGCATCAGTTTTGGAATCGGCAGCTTGCTCAGCGCGGTCGCGACCATCGCCGGCAGCAGCGCCTGCGCGCTTTCGCCTTTTACCGCAGCACGATGCACCAGCCACTCGCCTTTGTCAGTGCTGAGACGCTCAGCCTGCTCTACGGTGATGCCGTTGCCACGTGCCCAGCCTTCTGCCGCTTTAGTCGGCTTGCCTTCGGCATCAAACGCCGCAGCGACGGCCGGGCCGCGCTTTTCTACTTCACGATCGGGCTGCGCGGCCGCCAGCTGTGCCACTTTCAGCGCCAGACGGCGCGGTGCCGCAAACCAGCTGACGTCGCCATGCGCCAGACCGGCACTGTCGAGCTCAGCGGTAAAGTGCGCAGCAAAGGCTTCTGCCAGGCTGCGCAGGGCTTTCGGAGGCAACTCTTCGGTGCCAATTTCCACCAGGAAAGTTTTATCGGTCATGGCTGCCTCTTACTTATTACGGTTGCACATAGGGAAGCCGAGTGCCTCGCGGGAGGCATAATAGGCTTCCGCCACGGCTTTCGTCAGGGTGCGAATACGCAGGATATAGCGCTGGCGCTCGGTTACCGAGATCGCTTTGCGCGCATCAAGCAGGTTGAAGCTGTGCGCGGCTTTGAGAATGCGCTCATAGGCCGGCAGCGGCAGCGGTTTTTCCAGCGCCAGCAGCTGCTGTGCCTCTTTTTCATACTGCTCGAAGCAGCTGAACAGGAAATCGACGTCGGCGTACTCAAAGTTGTAGGTCGACTGCTCCACTTCGTTCTGGTGGAACACGTCACCGTAAGTGGTTTTGCCGAACGCGCCGTCGCTCCAGGTGAGATCGTACACGCTGTCCACGCCCTGGATGTACATCGCCAGGCGCTCCAGACCGTAGGTGATCTCGCCGGTCACCGGCTTACACTCCAGGCCGCCGACCTGCTGGAAGTAGGTGAACTGCGTGACTTCCATGCCGTTCAGCCACACTTCCCAGCCGAGTCCCCAGGCGCCCAGCGTTGGGTTTTCCCAGTTATCTTCGACGAAGCGAATGTCATGCACGCCAGGGTCGATACCGAGCTCTTTCAGCGATCCGAGGTACAGCTCCTGAAGGTTGTCCGGGTTCGGCTTAATCACCACCTGGAACTGGTAGTAGTGCTGTAAACGGTTCGGGTTTTCACCGTAGCGGCCATCGGTGGGACGGCGCGATGGCTGCACGTAGGCGCTCGCCATCGGCTCTGGCCCGAGAGCACGCAGGCAAGTCATAGGGTGAGAAGTGCCAGCGCCCACTTCCATGTCCAGCGGTTGGACGATGGTGCAGCCCTGACGCGCCCAGTAATCCTGCAAGGTCAGGATCAGGCCCTGAAAGGTCTTGGTATCAAACTTTTGCATGTTGAATTCGCACGCGATACGGGTGGATTTAAAAAGAGTGCGACAGTATACCCTTTGACCGCGCATTGTGCAGCCGGAAATCCTGGCGCAGGCGGGTGCGGTTATGCGGCGGTTAACAGAGAGCTCCGAAATCCAGGCTGCGGGGGTTGTTGGCCCGCTGTGCACTGGCTACCCTTCTTCGCACGGAGTACGCACGAGGAAGCCATGTCGCAAAAAATCTGCTGGATTGATAACTTACGCGCGGTCGCCTGTCTGATGGTGATCGTCATTCACACCACCACCTGGTACATTACCGGACCGATGGCAGTCACCGGACCCAGCTGGGACGTCGCCAATCTGCTTAACTCGGCTTCGCGCGTCTGCGTGCCGCTGTTCTTCATGATTTCCGGTTATCTGTTCTTTGGCGAACGCAGCGCACAGGGCCGCCATCTGCTGCGCATTGTGCTGTGCCTGCTGTTCTACAGCGCCGTCGCGCTGGCCTACATCACCTGGCTGACGCCGATCAGCGAAGGCCGATCGCTGCTGAAGCTGTTGCAGAAGCCGGTGTTCTACCATCTGTGGTTCTTCTTCGCCATTATCGGCATCTACCTGCTGTCTCCGCTGATTCAGGTGAAAAACGTGCCGCCGCGCTATGTGGCGCTGCTGGTGCTGATCCTCGCGGTGATCGCCAATCCGAACACCGTCAGCCAGTCGCTGGGGCCGTTCCACTGGCTGCCGGTCAATCTGTATGTCAGCGGCGACTCGATTTACTACCTGCTGTACGCGCTGCTTGGACGGGCAATTGGCGTGATGGATACCGACAGGCGCGGCATCAGCTGGCTGGCCGGGCTGAGTTTTATCGCCTGCGTCATCGGTATCGCACTTGGCACCAGACAGATGCTGAAGATTAACGGCGCGTTTAATGACACCTGGTATCTTTACTGTGGCCCACTGGTGTTTATCGCGGCGATAAGCCTGCTGGTGCTGTTTAAAAATGTGCTGAACCACCGGCCGCTGCCGCTGCTGGCAACCATTTCACGCTATTCGCTGCCGATTTATGGTTTCCATGCGCTGTTCATTCACTATCTGCGTACCCATCATTACGACGATATGTCGCGGCCGTGGCTCGATCTGCCGTGGGTCTTTGGCGTAACCCTGCTGGGCAGCCTGCTGCTGGCGATGTTGCTGAAACGCGTGGACAAGCATCATCTGGTGAGCTGATCGTCCCAGCGCTGCCGGGCGCGGCGCAGCTGGCGTGCCGAGGAGAAGCCGGCGGCCAGCGCCGCTTTTTCCGCCGCTTCCCCCTGCTGCTGGCGCTGGCGCGCAATCACCAGCCGCAGCTGCTCGTGGTATTCCCGCACGCTGATACCCAGATGCTGGCGAAACAGGCGCGTCAGATGGCGCTCGCTGACGTGGGCGCGTTCGGCCAGCGCGCCCAGCGACCAGTCATGTTCCGGATGCGCAATCATCGCGTCCTGCGCGCGATGAATCGCCGGATGCAGATGATTACGATAACGCAGCCACGGCGAGAGTTGCGGATCGTCACCCGAGCGGCGGAACCACACCACCATCTCCCGCGCCACCGTTAGCGCCTGCCGCGCGCCGCACAGACGATTGATCAGGTGCAGCGCCAGATCGATACCGGCAGTAATCCCCGCGCTGGTCCAGATGCCGGCATCTTCCACAAACACGCGGTTGTCTTTCACCAGCGCAGCCGGCGCGGCAGCTTTCAGGCGCGGCAACACATCATGGTGCGTGGTGCACTGTACGCCATCCAGCAGGCCAGCCTGCGCGGAGAGCAGCGCGCCGGAGCAAATACACACGAGGGTAATGCGCCGCGTATGAATCGCGCTGCGTTGCTGGCGCAGCCAGTCGCGCGCCTGCCCGGCAGCCCCGGTATCGAACCAGATGCGGGAATCGAACACGCCGGGCACAATCAGCAGGCTGTTATCGGGTAGCGTGGCGGGCAGCGGTGCAATATCCGCAATGGTCATGCCGGTCGAACAGGTGACGCTCGCCTGTGGGCCGATGTAGTGCAGCGCAAAATGTCCGCCCGCCAGCTGCAGCGTCTCTGCCGGCCCGGTGAGGTCGAGCGCCATGACGCCCGGCAGGACAAGAAAATAGACGGGCTGCGGCATGGTGGGTTCCTCAGGCGATGAAGGGTAACGATGGGCGAAGATGCGCAGCCAAATCCGGCCACGTATCTTCATCGATTCTTCCCATCATACCCGACTCTGTTCACGCCTTGCGACCTCATCCGGCCATGCGTCAGCCAAATCAGGACATCAGTGGTAACAGCTGCTGATATAGCTGCGCAAAGCGCGCACGGCGCGGCTGATAGGCCTGATGCTGCGCGGCGTCCGGCTGATGGCGCTGCACTAACGCCGGTGCCGGCCATTCGCTGGCCGGGTCCACCGCCAGCTGCGCCAGGCGTGCGGCACCGAGCGCCGGCCCCACCTCGCCGCCGTGACAATAATCCAGCGTCAGCCCGCTGATGTCCGCCAGCATCTGCCGCCAGTACGTGCTGCGCGCACCGCCGCCAATCAGCATCACCGTGTTGGGCAGTACGCCACACTCATGCACCGCATCCATGCCTTCCGCCAGCGCAAAACCCACGCCTTCCAGCACCGCGCGCGCCAGTTCCGGCCGGCCGTGCTGGTGCGTCAGGCCAAAGAAAGCCCCCTGTGCCTGCGGATTATTGTGCGGCGTGCGCTCGCCGGAAAGATAAGGCAAAAACCACACCGGCGTGGCCTGCGCGCTGGCGCGTTCAGCTTCGGCCAGCAGGTGCGGCACATCATCACAGCCGGTCAGCGCAGCGGCCCAGTCCAGACAGGCGGCGGCACTCAGCATCACCGACATCAGATGCCAGCGCTGCGGCAGCGCATGACAGAAACTGTGCACGGCGCGTTGCGGATTGCTGAGATAGCCTTCGCTCACCAGAAAATAGACGCCGGAGGTGCCGAGCGACAGCATGCCCTGCCCTGGCTCAACCATGCCAACGCCCACGGCGCCAGCCGCATTGTCGCCGCCGCCGGCCACCAGTGGCACCGGATCCATCCCCCAGCGCGCCGCAATTTCCGGCAGCAGCGTGCCAGTAATCTGGTTGCCCTCAAACAGCTGCGGCATGTGGCTGCGGTTCAGTCCGCACGCCGCCAGCATTGCATCGCTCCAGTCGCGCTGTGCCACATCCAGCCACATCGTTCCCGCCGCATCTGACATATCGGTGGCGAAATCGCCGCTCATCCGCCAGCGCAGATAATCTTTCGGCAGCAGCACTTTTGCTACCTGCGCAAATATCGCCGGTTCATGTTGCTGCACCCACAACAATTTGGGCGCGGTAAAACCCGGCATCATCAGGTTGCCGGTAATCTGACGCGACGTCGGCACGCGCTGCTCCAGCTCGTGGCACTGCGCGCTACTGCGCCCGTCGTTCCACAATATCGCCGGACGCAGCACCTGATGCGCGGCGTCCAGCAGCGTCGCGCCGTGCATCTGGCCGCTAAAGCCGATGGCGCTGACGTGGCGTAAATCGTGCTGCTGCGCCAGCGCCTGCATGGCACTATCGGTGGCCTGCCACCAGCTTTCGGGATCCTGTTCGCTCCATAGCGGCTGCGGACGCGTCACCTGCAGCGGCGCGCTGGCCGTTGCCTGAACCTGGCCGTGCGCATCCAGCAGCGCCACTTTAACGCCGGAGGTGCCTAAATCGATCCCGATAACCATGCTTCGCTCCCGATGGATTAGAAATTATACAAATAGTGATTCACCAGATTTTCCAGCTGCTCCTGGCGTCCGCTGCGATGCTGCGGATTGAGTTGCTGTTGCTGAGCATGCGCCGCCAGCGAGGCAAGAGAAAACTCGCCTTTCAGAATTTGCTGGCCGAACTCACCATTCCAGCCGCTATAGCGCTGCGCCACACGCTTATCCAGCTCACCATCGTTCACCATACGCGCCGCCACTTTCAGCGCCAGCGCCATGGTATCCATCGCGCCAATGTGGCCATAAAACAGGTCGTATTTGTCGGTGCTCTGGCGCCGTACTTTGGCATCAAAGTTTAAGCCGCCGGTGGTGAACCCGCCCGCTTTGAGGATCTCGTACATCACCAGCGCGTTTTCTTCGACGCTGTTCGGGAACTGGTCGGTATCCCAGCCGCACTGGCTGTCACCGCGGTTGGCATCGACTGAACCGAAGATGCCCAGCGCAATCGCCGTCGCAATTTCATGATGGAAAGAGTGACCCGCCAGCGTGGCATGGTTGGCTTCCACATTCACTTTGATCTCTTTTTCCAGGCCAAACTGCCGGAGGAAACCGTAGACCGTCGCAACATCAAAGTCGTACTGGTGTTTAGTCGGTTCCTGCGGCTTCGGCTCAATCAGCAACATCCCCTGGAAACCGATTTTATGCTTGTGCTCCACCACCATCTGCATGAAGCGCCCGATCTGCTCGCGCTCCTGCCGCAAATCGGTATTCAGCAGCGTTTCGTACCCTTCGCGTCCGCCCCACAGCACATAGTTTTCACCGCCCAGCGTCTGCGTCGCCTGCATCGCGCTGCACACCTGGCTGGCTGCCCAGGCGAAAATTTCCGGATCCGGGCTGGTCGCCGCGCCGGCCGCATAGCGGGGATGCGTAAAGCAGTTCGCGGTGCCCCATAGCAATCTGACGCCGGTTTCCTGCTGTTTTTCCAGCAGTTTATCGGTCATTACCGCCAGGTTTTCCTGGTAGCTGCGCAGTGAATCACCTTCCGGTGACACATCGACATCATGGAAGCAGTAATAAGGCACGTTGAGTTTGTAAAAGAACTCGAACGCGACATCCGCTTTGAGCTTCGCCAGCTGCAGCGCATCGCCATTTTTCTGCCACGGGCGATCAAAGGCCCCCACGCCGAACATATCCGCCCCGTTCCAGCAGAACGTGTGCCAGTAACAGGCGGCAAAACGCAGGTGTTCCGCCATGGTTTTACCCAGAATCACTTCCTGCGGATTGTAATGACGAAACGCCAGTGCGTTAGTGGTATTGGCCCCTTCATAACCAACGCGCTCAAGCTGGTCGAAATAAGCGTGCATGTTGTGCTCCTTAGCATCAGACCCGAATGGTCAGCAGTGAAGCGTTATTTTGCGGAGGCGTAAGCGTTCAGCTCAATTACGATATTTCACACTGAACTTAAGATAATTATTATTTGTGCGGCAGCTCGCAAATCCATGTATTTAATTACATCGCGTACCGGCGCGCAGCGCCGCTGCAAGATTTAACAGATGGGCGCGTAAAATTTCGATCGCGCTCAAAGAATCACAAATAAACAAAAAAACGTAATAGCAGGATAAAAATCAGTAATTGATGTTGTTCACGTCGCGGGGCAACAATTCATCCGCCCTGGTTCATAGCCTTACAACGACAATAGCCTCAACCTACAGGATGACCATGATGAAAATGAGACACACGCTGTTAGCCCTCAGCGCTGCACTGGCCCTGTTCAGCCACGCCGGGCTGGCGAAAGAAGTGAAAATCGGTATGGCGATCGATGATTTACGTCTGGAACGCTGGCAGAAAGACCGGGACATTTTTGTCAGCCAGGCGGAAAAGTCTGGGGCCAAAGTATTTGTCCAGTCGGCCAACGGCAATGAAGAGACGCAAATCTCGCAGATTGAAAATATGATCAACCGCGGTGTCGATGTGCTGGTCATCATTCCTTATAACGGTCAGGTATTGAGTAATGTGGTGGCCGAAGCGAAACGCGAAGGCATTAAAGTCCTCGCTTATGACCGCATGATTAATAATGCTGATATCGATTTTTATATCTCGTTTGATAATGAAAAGGTCGGCGAACTGCAGGCCGAAAGTCTGGTTAAACAGGTACCTAAAGGGAACTACTTTTTGATGGGCGGATCGCCGGTGGATAATAACGCGCGTCTTTTCCGTGCCGGCCAGATGAAAGTGTTAAAACCTTACATCGATAACGGCAGCATTAAAGTGGTGGGCGATCAGTGGGTCGATGCCTGGCTGCCAGAGAATGCGCTGAAAATCATGGAAAACGCGCTGACCGCTAACAGCAACCACATTGATGCCGTCGTTGCCTCCAACGATGCCACCGCCGGTGGGGCCATTCAGGCGCTGAGCGCGCAGGGACTGGCGGGCAAAGTCGCCATTTCCGGTCAGGATGCCGATCTCGCCGCCATCAAACGCATCATGAACGGCACGCAAACCATGACGGTGTACAAACCCATCACCGAACTCGCCACCGAAGCGGCAAAAATTGCGGTGGAACTGGGTGATGGCAAAACCCCCGCCAGCAACAGCAAGCTGAATAATGGCCTGAAAGAGGTGCCGTCGCGCCTGCTGAAGCCGATTCCGGTCAACAAAGACAACATCGAAAGCACCGTACTGAAAGACGGCTTCCATAAACAGAGCGAACTCTAAGCGCCTGAAACGCGAAGGAGCAGATCGATGCTGCTGGAAATGAACAACATCACCAAGCGTTTCGGCGCGGTGAAAGCGCTGGATGCCGTCAGCCTGCGGCTCGAAGCCGGTGAAGTCATGTCGCTGTGCGGTGAGAACGGCTCGGGCAAATCGACGCTGATGAAAGTGCTGTGCGGGCTTTATCCGCACGGCGAATTTGACGGCGAAATTCGCTTTGCCGGCGATCGCATCGAGGCGCAAACCATCCGCGACACCGAGCGCAAAGGCATTGTGATTATTCATCAGGAGCTGGCGCTGGTGCGGCAGCTTACGGTCATGGAGAACATTTTCCTCGGTGCCGAGCTCGGCCGCTTCGGTATGGTCGATGATGAAACCATGACACTGCGCTGCCAGCAGCTGCTGGAGCGGGTCAAACTTAACGTTTCGCCTGCCACCAAAGTTGGCGAGCTCGGCCTCGGGCAGCAGCAGCTGGTAGAGATCGCGCGGGCGCTGAATAAGCAGGTGCGATTGCTAATTCTTGATGAGCCGACCTCGTCGCTCACCGAACAGGAAACCGAAGTGCTGCTTGGGATTATCACTAACCTGCGCGAGCACGGTATTGCCTGCATCTACATCTCCCACAAGCTTAATGAGGTCAAAGCAATTTCGGACACCATCTGTGTGATCCGTGATGGTCAGCACATCGCCACACGGCCAGCAGCCGGGCTGAGTGAAGATGACATCATCACGATGATGGTGGGCCGCGAACTCACCGCGCTCTATCCGCACCAGCCGCACGAGATCGGCGAAACGGTGCTGAAAGTGGAAAACCTCACCGCCTGGCATCCGGTCAACCGCCACGTGCGCCGCGTCAATAATGTGTCGTTCAGCCTGAAGCGCGGCGAAATTCTCGGTATTGCCGGGCTGGTGGGCGCAGGACGCACCGAAACGGTCCAGTGCCTGTTTGGTGTCTGGCCCGGTCGCTGGCAGGGCGAAATCTGGATTGATGGCCAGCAGGTGAAGATCGACGATTGCCGGGCCGCGATTGCGCACGGCATCGCCATGGTGCCGGAAGACCGGAAAAAAGATGGCATCGTGCCACTGATGGGCGTGGGGAAAAACATCACGCTGGCCGCGCTGGATCAATACAGCCATCGCTTCTCCACGCTGGATGAAGCCCAGGAGCAGCAGGCGATCAACGATGCTATCCGCCGTCTGCGTGTCAAAACCTCCTCACCCGAGCTGGCGATTGGCCGACTCAGCGGGGGCAATCAGCAAAAAGCGATCCTCGCCAAATGCCTGCTGCTCAATCCGCGCATTTTGATTCTGGATGAACCGACGCGCGGCATCGACGTCGGCGCTCGCCAGGAGATCTATCTGCTGATTAACGCGCTGGTGCAGCAGGGCATCGCGGTGATTGTTATCTCCTCCGAACTGCCTGAAGTGCTGGGTCTGAGTGACCGCGTATTGGTGATGCACGAAGGGCAAATCAAAGCCGATCTGATTAACGACAACCTGACTCAGGAGCAGGTCATGGAAGCTGCCCTGCGGAGCGAACATTATGCTTAAAACTGAAAGTAGCCAGAGCCTGTCCGGTACCCCGGGCAAGCCAGCGCCGGGCAAGTTTCCGCGCTTCAATCTGCAGGTGCTGGTGATGCTGGGAGCGATTGCGCTTATCGCTCTGTTCTTCACCTGGACCACCGACGGTGCCTGGCTTAGCCCACGCAACGTCTCTAACCTGCTGCGCCAGACCGCCATCACCGGCATCCTCGCGGTGGGCATGGTGTTTGTCATTATCTCGGCGGAGATCGACCTTTCCGTCGGTTCGATGATGGGCCTGCTGGGCGGTGCCGCGGCCATCTTTGACGTCTGGCTCGGCTGGCCGCTGCCGCTGACCATCGTGGTAACGCTGGTGCTTGGCCTGTTATTGGGCACCTGGAATGGCTGGTGGGTCGCGTACCGTAAAGTGCCTTCGTTCATCGTCACGCTGGCGGGCATGCTGGCGTTTCGCGGCATTCTGGTTGGTATCACCGATGGCACCACCGTTGCGCCAACGACGCCGGCGATGTCGCAGATCGGGCAAAGCTATTTGCCCGGCGGCGTTGGCTTTGGCTTCGGCTTCGCCGGTCTGGCACTGTTTATTCTCTGGCAATGGCGGCTGCGGCTGCGTCGCCAGCAGCTGGGGTTATCACAACCGGCCGCCAGCGGCACGGTGGCACGCCAGGCGATTACCGCTGTTCTGGTGCTGGGTGCCATCTGGTTGCTGAACGATTACCGCGGCGTGCCGACACCGGTCCTGCTGCTGGCACTGCTGCTGCTCGGCGGCATGTTTATGGCCACGCGCACCGCCTTCGGACGACGGATTTACGCCATCGGCGGCAACATTGATGCAGCGCGCCTGTCGGGCATCAACGTGGCACGCACCAAGCTGGCGGTGTTCGCCATCAACGGCGTCATGGTGGCTATTGCCGGCCTGATCCTCAGTTCACGTCTTGGTGCTGGCTCGCCCTCGGCGGGCAATATTGCCGAACTGGACGCCATCGCTGCCTGCGTGATTGGCGGCACCAGCCTGGCGGGCGGCGTCGGTTCGGTGGCTGGCGCGGTGATGGGCGCCTTCATCATGGCGTCTCTGGATAACGGCATGAGCATGATGGACGTGCCGACCTTCTGGCAGTACATCGTCAAAGGGGCGATTTTACTGCTGGCGGTGTGGATGGATACGGCCACGCGCCGCCGGGTGTAATCGCGTGGGCGATCACAATGTGGCGCAAACAATTTCTGCTGCCTTTTCCGCCGTGCTATGCAATGCGCAACAGGTTTAAGGGAGCGCGCCACGATGCACGAAAAACGTTACCGTATTACGCTGCTGTTTAACGCCAACAAGGTGTATGACCGCCAGGTAGTGGAGGGGGTCGGCGAGTATCTGCAGGCTTCGCAAACCGACTGGGATATCTTCATTGAAGAGGATTTCCGCTGCCGCATCGACAACATCCGCGAATGGCTGGGGGACGGCGTCATTGCGGATTACGACGACAGCTCAATCGAGAGCCTGCTCAGCAATGTGCCGGTGCCGATTGTCGGCGTTGGTGGCTCTTATCACCGGCAGCAGGATTATCCGCCGGTGCACTACATCGCCACCGACAACGCTGCGCTGGTGGAGAGTGCCTTTCTGCATCTGAAAGAGAAAGGCATTCATCGCTTTGCGTTTTACGGCCTGCCCACCGCCAGTGGCAAACGCTGGGCGCAGGAGCGCGAGCAGGCGTTTCGCCAGCTGGTGATGCGCGAGCGCTATCAGGGCGTGGTGTATCAGGGGATGGAAACCGCGCCGGAAAACTGGCAGCACGCGCAAAACCGCCTCGCCGACTGGCTGCAAACGCTACCGCCGCAGACCGGCATTATCGCGGTGACCGACGCGCGTGCTCGTCATTTGCTACAGGCCTGTGAACACCTGAAAATACCGGTGCCGGAGAAGCTCAGCGTAATCGGCATCGATAACGAAGAGCTGACGCGCTATCTGTCCCGCGTGGCGCTCTCTTCGGTAGCCCAGGGCACGCGCCAGATGGGTTATCAGGCCGCCAAACTGCTGCATCGTCTGCTCGATCGGCAAACGCTGCCGCTGCAACGCATTCTGGTACCGCCGGTGAAAGTCATTGCCCGCCGTTCTACCGATTTTCGCTCGCTGCGCGATCCGGCGGTGATTCAGGCGATGCATTACATCCGCTTTAACGCCTGTAAAGGCATCAAGGTCGAACAGGTGCTGGATGCGATTGGCATGTCGCGCTCCAATCTGGAAAAGCGTTTTCGCGATGAGACCGGCGATACCATTCACGCCATGATTCACCGCGAAAAGCTGGAAAAAGCGCGTGAACTGCTGGCCTGCTCTTCATTGAATATTAATGAAATTTCGCAGATGTGCGGCTATCCTTCCCTGCAGTACTTCTATTCGGTGTTTAAAAAAAGCTACGCCACTACGCCAAAGGAGTATCGGCAGCATCACGGCGAGAAGGTGCAATAACGCCCCGCTGCGATCAAGATTTTGCCGCCAATTGCCGCTATACTGCGCGGCATCTTCAAAGGAAGATCGTCGTCTCCGGTGAGGCGGCCGGATTTCAAATCCGGTTGGGGCCGCCAGCGGTCCCGGGCAGGTTCGACTCCTGTGATCTTCCGCCACTCACCACTCAGGCCCGGCCATGCTCATCCATCCATCCGACAACCTTCCGTTCTCTGGCGATCCGCGTAAGGAAGAGCTGCGCCAGCGGCTGATGCGACCGGATGCGCCCAAAGTCATTGCCGTGTCACTGTCGAAGGAGCTGGATCGCGAGCGACGCACGCATCGTCATGCCGCCGGTCAGCTGTTTTGTCTGCGCCAGGGATTGATGACGGTGAACACCTCGTCGGGCATATTTGCTAATCCGCCGCGGCTGGTCGGCTGGATTCCGCCGTGGTTTGACCACGCCCTTGTCGGGCCGGGGCGCGTGCTGGGCTGGACGGTACTGATTGACGAAGCGCTGGCTGCGCCGCTGCCGGATCGGCCGGTGCTGCTCTCCTGCCCGACAGTACTGGAGCCGCTGGCTGAACGGCTGGCGGTGCTGGAGCCTGAACTGTGGAGCAGCGCGCGCTATGCCCGGTTGGGTCAGGTGTTTCTTGATGAACTGTACGAATCCACGCCGCAGGAACTCACCCTGCCGCTGCCGGAAGAGCCACGCCTGCGGCAGATTGCACGCCTGCTGATGGACGATCCGGCTGATACACGCACCGGGCCGGAGCTGGCGCAGTGGGCTGGTCTGAGCGCGCGCAGCCTGAGTCGCCACTGGTCCAGCGCGGTTGGCATGAGCCTGAGTAAATATCGTCAGGTGTCGCGCCTGCTGAAATCGCTGGAAGGGCTGGCGGCAGGCCACAGCGTGCAGCAGGTTGCCTGGCAGGTGGGCTTCGACAGCGTCAGCAGCTATATCAGCGCGTTTCGCGCCGCCTTCGGCTCAACGCCAGGCAAATACTTTACGACGCCAGCCGACTCTGCGAATGCAGCATCAGCAGGCTAGCCGGACCGTCAATCGGTGGCAGGCTGTGCCGGTATTTGCGGCGAAACGCGCCGGGCGGCAGGTCAAACATGCGCCGAAAGGTGCGGCAGTAGGTTTGCTGTGAATCGAAGCCAAACTGCAGCGCAATCTGCATCAGCGACGTATTACTGCTGAGCAGGGTGATGACGGAAGCCGTCAGCTTGCGTTCACGGATATAGGCTCCCAGCGCCACGCCAGTGTAGCTGCGGAACAGCCGCTGCAAATGCCACTGCGAATAACCGGCCCGCCGCGCGACCGTCTCCAGCATGAGCTTTTGTTCAATATTCGCCTCTATCCACATCATCAGCTGATGCATAACGGCTGCGTGAATATCCATCCTCTCCTCCTGATGCCGTGGTGCGACTCAATCTGCGACATTGTAAAAACAGGACGACTGGCTGTGTTTGCGCATAAAGCCAATAAATAGCGATAACTCGCCAATTTACATGCCACTACTCTGGCGGGGAGAACACGCTGTTGCGCCAGCACACATCATGTAATATTGTAAGTTACATGATGGATAAGCCGCCGTTCTTTCCGCTGCGCCAATCGTCACAAAGGAGAAAATCTATGCATGCCTTTTTACTCTCTGACACGGGTGTGTGCCTGGCAATTGCGCTGGCCTCAGCCAGCATCGCGATGACCATGACGCAGACCGAACTGTTTGCAGGTTTGCGCGCCTGGACCGCACGCAAACATCCCTTGCTCGGCCATCTGTTTCACTGTTTCTATTGCCTGAGCCATTGGGTGGTGTTTGCCGCGATGCTGATTTACCACCCGACGCTGCTGAACAGCGGTTGGCCGCTGGTCGACTGGATCATGACAGCCTTCATTACGCTGACGCTGACCACGTTTGTCAGCGGTATGATGTTTAAAGTGTTTCAGGCCGCCGTCACCACGCATGTAATGAAGCATGACGCGCAGATCAAATTGCAGAAGCAGGATTAACGGCCGCGCCGGCTAGTCGCTGCAGCGCGGAAAGGTGTGCGGATCCAGCCCAAGGCTGGCCATTTTTTGCAGGTAATCTTCGGCGATGTCCGCCACGGTAATCTGGCTGAAGCGCTGCAGCAGTAGCGCTTCAGCTTCACCCAGCGCCTGGTCAAGCCGGGCGTCCACCGCATGTTCCACCAGGCAGGGTGAAGGATCGGCCGCCGGGCCAATGCTGAACAGCGCCGGTGAGCCGATAGCCTGGTACACATCCAGTAGCGTGATATCGCGCAGGTCCGCGCGCAGTTCCCAGCCGCCGCCGTGCCCCTTTTCCGACACCAGATACCCCTTTTCACGCAGCCCCGACATCATGCGACGCACCACCACCGGATTGGTGCCGAGCATTTTTGCCATGGCATCGGAAGTAGCGCGTTTAACGTGACGATCAAGATGAATGAGCGCGTGCAGCGAGCGGGACAGGCGGTTATCGCGTGGCATGGACGTTTCCTCTGAAATTCCCGCTACTGTAGCAAACCACGCTGGCGGCAACAATTTATCCCGGCTGAGGGTGGATAGCGCCCTGACCAGGCATCCGCGTTAATCAGGCTGCCAAATGGGAAAAGGCAGACCGCCACAGTAAAAGAAATTACGGTGAAAAGGCGATTGGGCATCAGTTAATTAATTAATGAACTGAGTGAAAGAAAGGGAATATTTATTTCCCACCAGGAAAGATAACTCCTCCAGGCGGAATAACCACTTCCCTTTTATAATTAATTTAATCTTGTAGGACATAGACTACAAATAATTATTTTATTGTTCTTGATCATACGCAATATATATAATTCAACGAGCGGCTAAAGTTTGACCTGTCATTCACTCATCAGGAAAAGGTTAACTATGGCTCAGGTCGTTGTGGTTGATGACCATCCGATCGCGCGGATGGCCGTTCGTTATTTGCTGGAACAAAATGGACATACGGTGCTGGCCGAAAGCGCCGATGGCCGGGAAGCGGTAACGCTGATTCAGCAGCAGCAGCCGGATATCGTCATCATTGATATCGACCTGCCGTCGCTGGACGGAATTGAAGTGGTTAAGTCGTTGCGCGATCAGAGTTTTCCAGGAAAAATCATCGTTATTTCTGGGAAAAATGAAAACGTGTATGCCGTGCAGAGCCTGCGCAGCGGCGCCAATGGCTTTGTCAGTAAAAAAACCGATATGCCAGAGATCGCCACTGCTATTCAGGCGACACAACGTGGTTACGGTTATTTCCCGCTGGGCGGTTTTATGCAGCAAATGGAGCAGGAAAGCACGCTGGCGGAGAAAAAAATGATTGAATCATTGTCACCACAGGAGTTTCAGGTTTTTCATCACATTATTAAGGGCCTGAATAATATGCGCATCGCAGCGCGGATGGGCGTCAGTAATAAAACCGTCAGCACTTATAAAAGCCGGTTAATGGATAAACTGCACTGCAAAACCATGAGTGATTTATTTGCTTTCGTGCATCGCAATCAAATGGAAGCCTCATGATCCGTCTGCTGATGTTTATCGGACTGGTGCTGTGCTGCAGCCCCACGGTGGCGCAGCCGATGCCACAGCTCTATATTCCGCTGGAGCGGGAACCGCTGGCACCGCTGATACCGCAACTGTCGCAGGACGATTGGCAGGCATTGCGTCAGTTGCCCACGCTGCGCATTGCGCTGTGGGCGCCCGATATTCCGCCTTATCTCACCTTCCTTGATATGTCATCTGAGGAAAAAAACGTGGAAGGCGTATTTGCTGATTACGCCCGGCTGATTAGCCAGGCACTTGGCATGCGGATAGAGATGCTGCGCTATACCGATCGTGACGCGGCGCTGGCCGCTATCGCTGCCGACCAGGCTGATATGCTGTTTAGCAAAGCCGGGAACACTGTGCCTTCCAACGCCCAGCTGGACGCCTCACAGAATCTGCTGATCAACCGACCGGTGGTGGTGACCCAGCGCGATCGCGCCATGCAGCCGGTGCCTTATGCAGCGCCAGTCAGACTGGCGGTGGACCAGCACTATCTCAGCGACAGCGCAATCCGGGCGCAATTTCCTCAGGCGCACATCATGCGTTATGCCTCCAGTCGCGTCGCGCTGTCGGCGCTGGCGACCGGCGAGGCGGATTACGTGCTCGATAATCTGACCTCCGCCAGCTTTTTAATTGAACGCAACTACCTCAATCAGCTGGCGCTGGCCGACATTCTCGCCCCACGCGCGCAGGATGCCAGTCGGCTACTGGTGAGTCAGCGCAGGCCGGTATTGCTGCGTGCGATAAATCGCGTCATCGCGGCGATCCCCGCAGAGCAGCATCGCGCGATCTCACGCCAGTGGACACAGCGCCCGGACATCTGGCGTCTGCAGCAGCCGCTGGCGCTTACGGCTGCTGAACAGCGCTGGCTACAGCAGCACGGCAGCGTGCGCGTGGGTTTTAATCCGTTTTTTGCGCCACTGGCGCTGCTGGATGGACGTAATCAGTTTCAGGGCATCAGTGCCGAACTGCTGCACCAAATCCACCTGCGCACCGGTATCAATTTTGTCGCCGTGCCGGAGTATCACGAAGACACGCTTCTGATGCAGCTTCAACAGCATAAAATCGACATGGTGGCCGCACTCTCCTATAACGCGCAGTGGCCAGGCCGTTTTACCCAGCCGTGGCTGCACACGCCGTTTGTGCTGATTACTGCCGCTACCGCGGGTGCACCCGCCGCGCTGCACTCGGGCTTACGTATCAGCGTAATGAAAGGCAGCCCGGTCATTGGCTGGCTGCAGCAACACTATCCTGAAGTACAGCTACAGCTGGTAGACAATGCCAGTCTCGGCATGCAGCAAGTGGTGGAAGGCAAAGCCGATGGCATGGTGCATAACCAGCTGGGCGCCGCTTACCTGATCAAACGCTATTTTTCCGGACGGATGCGCATTGCCCAGCGCGTCGGCACCCAGCCCGCTCACATCAGTTTCGCCGTGCACGCTGGCGATCCCGAGCTGCTCAGCATCATGAATAAGGCCCTGAATGAAATATTACCCAGTGAGATCTCGCAGCTCACCAGCCGCTGGCAGGGTACGCCCGAGGTGACGGCCAGCAGCTGGCCACTGTATCGCACGCCATTTTATGCGCTGGCGGGCGTGGCAGCCGTCGTCTCCCTCGCCTGCCTGCTCTGGGTGTATCAGCGCGGCCGGGAAATCCGCCGCCGCCGCCGGGCGCAGCGGCAATTGCAGATCGCCCGCGATCGTGCCGATCGTGAAAATCAGGCCAAAAGCCGTTGGGTTGCTACCGTGAGCCATGAGATTCGCAATCCGGTCAACGCGATCATCGGCCTGCTGGCGCTGGAAGCGCGTAAGGCCGGTGCCAGCGAGGCGCTGCTGACTGCATGGCAATCGGCACAGGCATTAAGCGGCCTGGTGGGCGATATTCTGGATATGGCGAAGATTGAGCGCGGGCAGCTGACGCTGGCACCGCAGTGGCATAGCATCGCGACCCTGTGCCAGCCGGTACTGCAGCTCTATCAGGGGCTGGCGCATGAAAAAAACCTTACGCTTACCTATCACACTACGCTGCCTGATCTTGAAGTCTGGGTTGATGCGCCGCGCCTGCGTCAGGTGATCGCCAATTACATCAGCAACGCCATTAAATTCACGCCGCAGGGAAACGTGGCGGTGTATCTCAGCGGTGAGCAAAACGCCACTGGCGAACTGGTGCTGGAAATTGAAGTGCAGGATAGCGGCATTGGCATCAGTGAACAGGAGCAGCAACAGCTGTTTCAGCCGTTTGCGCAGACCACAGCCGGTCGTCAGCAAACCGGCTGCGGACTGGGACTGGTGATCAGCGCGCAGCTGCTGCAACAGATGCAGGGCAGCATGCGCCTGCACAGCGAGCCGGGTGAAGGCACCCTGGTTCACGTCACGCTGCCGCTACCGAGTCGTGCACCGCCGCCGGTAACCCTGTGCGCGACTGATGCACCGCCCGCCGTGCCGACACTGCATATCCTGGTGGTTGACGATCATCCGGCGAATTGTTTGCTGCTGACCCGTCAGCTGGAAGCGCTGCAGCATCGTGTCACCGCGATCGGCCAGCCTGACCTCGCACCTGAGATCATCGCAACACAGCAAATTGACGCGGTAATCACCGATTGCCATATGCCGCAGATGGATGGTTTTACGCTGACCAGTGTGTTACGTCGCCGTGGTTATCGTCACAAAATCATCGGACTTACCGGCAGTGCACTGGCTGAGACGCGCGAACGCGGCCTCGCGGCTGGTATGGATGCGTGCCTGTTTAAGCCGCTGCATCCGGATCAGCTTAACGCTGCCCTGGCGCAGCCTGCTGCCCTGCCGGCATTGCTGTCTTTGCCGCAACTGCGCGCCATGGTGCACCACGATGACGATATGGTGGCAAAACTGCTGCTCAGGGTATGCGAAGAGAATCAGCGCGATTTGCAACAGGCCCAGCAGGAACTGGCGCAGCAGCAGTGGCCCGCGCTGGCACGCACGCTGCACCGGCTGGCCGGCGCAGCTCAAATTATCTATGCGGCAGATATCAATCAGCTTTGCCAGCAGCTGGAGCAAGCCTGCGTCGATGCGCACGATGGCGACCTGCTCAGCGTGGGTCTGGCTGGCCTGACTACGCGTATCGAGCAGCTACAGCTGGCCATTGATTGCTGGCTGCCGTTCAATCGTGTTGTAAAGCAATAAACATCCCGCTTACGGCTTCACCAGGCTGCTTTGCCAGGCGTGGAACAGGGTGAGCCAGTTTTGCACCGGCAGATGTTGCTTCTGCCCGGTGCCAAAGCCGTGACCGCCCTGCTGGAACAGATGCAGCTCCACGTTGACCTTGTTCTGCCGCAGGGCGCTGAACATGCCCAGCGCGTTTTGCGGTGAGGCGGTGCCATCGTTCAGCGCCTGCACCAGAAAAGTCGGCGGCGTGTGTGCGCTGACGCGATCTTCCTGCGAAAGCTGCGCCATTTGCTGGGCACTGAGATCTTTTCCGTACAGCGCCGCGCGCGTGCCTGGGTGGGTCACGCCCTGTTTCAGCGACAGCACCGGATAGATGAGGGCGCTGAAATCCGGGCGCGCCGACACCTTATCCTGCGCATCGACGGCCTGATAGTTAGCTTCATCGGGAGTGTTGCTCAGATTGGCGGCGAGAAAGGCACCGGCGGAAAAGCCCATCACGCCAATGCGGTCAGGCGCTACCTGGTACTGCTGCGCATTGGCCCGAATCAGCCGCAGCGCTCGCTGGGTATCGGCAAAAGCCTGCTGGCGATACTGCGCTGAACCGTCGTGTGGCAGACGATAAATTAACACAAATGAAGCGTAGCCCTGCTGGCTAAGCACGTTGGCCACGTCCAGCCCTTCAAGATCTTTCATAATATAAGAAAAACCCCCACCGGGAATGATTAGCACCGCCGCATGATTATTTTTTCCTGTTGCCGGAACATAAATCATTTGTGGCGCATCGACGTGGGTAACAGCCCGGTTATTAATGGCCGGGTTTTTACTAAAATTAATAAATTTATTATTTGCTGACACTTCATCTGGCCAGATCGGAATTTCCTTATTGGCAAACGCGGCCGGAAGATACAGTAAAAAAAACAGGCTAAATATCCGCAACCCTCTCATCGCACTGGCTCCAAATCCTGAATAAAAACAGTAACAAAAGTCAAACTGAGCGGATAAAATCGCTCAGTGACGCTCCGGCTCCCCGCGAGATAATGAAAAAAACGTACTCATCAAAAAATGTCTGTGGAAACGGTAGCAAATAAATATGGCAAAACCTATTCAATATAATATCGGACCAGAAAAAATTAGACTTTTCTCATGTTTACGTTAACAAGACCGTATGTTATAAGTGAATTTTAAACTATAAGAATCTGTGACCATGGGAATTTACTGGATCATAAGTCTTAGCCTGACTTTCGTCGCTATTGTCGAAATCATGTTAAGTAAAAATGAAAACACAGCGCAAATCAGGACGTGGCTTTATTTTGTTGCCGTTGTAGTACTTTTTACTTTTGGCGGTATTCGTGGCCTGGGAACCGGCCTTGATGACTTCCAGTATCGCGACTTCTATGCCCAGTTTATCGATAAAATTATTATCGAAGGTTTCTGGCGTGCGGTCGTGGAAT
Source organism: Pantoea sp. Morm (assembly GCF_016643525.1). Taxonomy (NCBI): domain Bacteria; kingdom Pseudomonadati; phylum Pseudomonadota; class Gammaproteobacteria; order Enterobacterales; family Erwiniaceae; genus Pantoea; species Pantoea sp. Morm. The sequence goes on from NZ_VOQX01000010.1 coordinate 54,629, forward strand.
TCCGTTATGAACCAGCCATTTACGCCATTGCCGGCGCGACACGTATCTTTACCGCTAATCCGGACATTTTCATCTTTGTCTTCGCGGTCATCGCTGTTGGTGTCAACGCGCACTACTTCCGTAAGCTGACACCGCTGCCGCTGGTGGCCCTCGCCGTCTACTCTGCGCACCTGTTTATCAACAAAGACATGAACCAGATTCGCTTCGGTTTATGTTCGGCGTTTTTAATGGGCTTCGTCTGGCACATGTCGCGGCGCAGCAAGTCTGGCATGATCACCACCTTCATCCTGTCGTTTATCAGCCACGCCACCGCGATTGTCGCGCTGCTGATTCCGCTGGCGATGATTGTGCGTAAAAACAAATACATCCCAATTGCCATCGTGGTCGCCAGCCTGCCGCTGGCGTTTCTCGGCAGTTCAGCGCTGATCGCCGCGCTCTCCAGCCACCTCGGTGCGCTGGGCGACAGGGCCATGGGCTATGCCGATGCCGATTCTCGCCAGGAGCAGGGCATTCTGACCCTGTCGAACCTGAAGAATATCGGCTTCGTCTTTATCTTCAGCTACATGTTGCTGAGCGATAAAATTAAAAATTTCGACCCGGAAAAGTTTAATACCTATTACATTCTGGTGATCACTTTTGCCATCGGCAGTGGCCTGAGGATGGCGCTACAGGATTACGCTTCTGGTGGTCGTCTGGCGAACTATTTGCTGCAGGTTGAGCCGGTGCTTATTTCGCTGTGTATCTGGGAAACCAGAAAGCTGAAGAAGGTACTTGCCGTGGCTGTCACCATTCTGATGGTGCTGTACTATCTCTACTACAACACCGTATCGAGCAAGCAGTCGATTGTCGGCTATGAGGTGTCACGCACCTTCCAGCTGTTCCGTTAGGTCCAGAAATAACGCTAGCCAACTGGTTAGCGTTTTTTCATTAATAAGCCCTTTCTCATCGTCATCCAGGGAAAATCCGAATATTTTACTGGTCCTGAACATTGCTTGCTTTTTATGAGGATTAAAATTCTAATAGATTGCATCTGCTCACGCAGAACACCTGTGATAAGAATATTCCGAAGCAACCATGCAAAGTCTTTCATGGCTTTTCCTGGCACGTCGTCACTCAATGAAAGAATGCTGACATGAACGAAAAAAACAATTTTGACATCGTACGACTTTCCCTCGCCTTTATCGTAATGCTGGTGCATTCCGCTGAGGTGACGAGAAACGCCGATATCCGTTTCCTGGCGCATTTTCTCAATAGTGATTTTGCCGTCAAAGGATTTTTCGCAATAAGTGGTTTTCTTATTGCAAAAAGTTACTTAAGAAGTAAATCGCTGACGTCCTATTTTATTAAGCGCGCACAACGTATATTGCCGGCTTATATTTTCACCATCATCATGTGTTTTGTGATTGGCATGTGTCTTACTACCCTGCCGCTGATGGACTTCCTGAAAAATAAAGAAACCCTTAAATATCTGGTCGCCAACTTCTCGTTTCTTAACTTTATTCAGCCGTCGCTGCCGGGCGTGTTTACCAACAACCCCAATCAGCCGCTGGATGGTTCACTGTGGACCATCAAAGCCGAGCTGACGCTCTACGTGCTGCTGCCCTTTATCGTGCCGTTGCTGAAGCGAAGCCCGCTGAAAGTGTGGAGCGTGATTTTTATTATCTCCTGCGCCTGGTACTTCTACTTCACCGCGCTGTACAGCGGCCCGAAAGCCGATACGCTGGCCAAGCAGTTTATTGCGCTGTCGTCCTACTTCTTCTTTGGCAGCCTGCTGGCGGTGCATCAGCCAACCTTTGACCGTCTGAAAGAGATCACCATTGTGTCGCTGGTGGTGTTCCTGCTGTTCAAGAGCACGGATTACGCGTTTATCGTTGAGCCGGTGGCGTTTTCGGCGGTAGTGATTCTGTTCTGCACCAGCCTGTGTAAAGAGATTAAAATCAGCCAGTACGGCGATCTCTCTTACGGCATGTACCTCTATCACTGGCCGATTATTCAGGTACTGCAGCATTTTGGTGTGTTCGATGCCAATGCGTTTGCTGGCCTGGGGCTGACGATTGTGATGACGCTGGCACTGGCTTACACCTCGTGGAATTTGCTGGAGAGCCGTTTCCTGAAACGCACCCATCACGCTCAGCCGTCGATTGTGCCGCCCACCGCTGCACGCGACTAAGCGTTAATCATGCAGGCGCACGTCGCGCCTGCACCAAAGCGCCACCGCTCAAATGGTGGCGCCCATCGACAGCTGATAATGCAAATCCACCTGTTCAATGGTGGGCTGCTGGTTAATCTTCTTCAGCACAATTTCCGTTGCCACTTTGCCCATCTCGAAGCGCGGTGTAATCACACTGGCCAGCCGCGGCGTTGTCGCCTGACCAATCTCCAGTCCGTGGAATCCGGCAATCGCCAGCGCCTGCGGCACTGCAATGCCTGCCGCCTGACACTCCTGCAGCACGCCGACCGCCAGATCATCGTTGGTACAGAGAATGGCATCCATCTGCGGATAGAGCTGGCGCGCCAGCGTCATCATGCCGGTGCCAATCGACACCGAAGAGACTTTGTTCGGAACGATGCGTCCGGCCGGCAATCCGGCCGCCGCCACGGCATCGCAATAGCCGGCGTAGCGCTGCTGGTCACGGCGATCGGACATTGAGCCAAAATAAATCACCCGCCGTTTGCCGCTGGCCAGCAGCATCGCGGTCATGTCGTAGCCGGCACGGTAGTTATCAAAGCCGACATTGATGCGCCCGCGCGTCTCGCTCAGTCCCATCACTTCGGCGACCGGAATGGTGGCCGCGTTAAGATACTTTTCCGCGCGCACGGTGTGCACCGACTCGGTCAGAATCAATCCCTGCACGTTAAAAGCCAGCACCGTGGCAATCTGCTCTTCTTCGCGCTGCGGATTGTAGTCGTAGTTGACCACCAGCGTCTGATAGCCGTGGGCGCTGGTGACCGATTCGATACCGGCCAGCAGATCGGCAAAGATTTGATTATTGAATGAGGGGATGAGCACGCCGATGCGCGGCGGATTGTGCCGCGACGCCGCGCTGTTTTCCTGCTCAGCGACATAACCGATTTCGGCCATCACGCTGGCAATTTTTGCCGCCGTTTCCGCCTTCACCTTTTCCGGCGTGCGCAGATAGCGGCTCACCGTCATCTTGGTGACCCCAGCGAGAGTCGCAATATCGTCCAGAGTGATGCGCTGCGTTTTCATTGCGCGGTCCGCAAAGAGAGCCTGTCAATCAACGTATTATGCCCGCTGGCGAGTCAAAAAAGAAACGCTGCTCCGCCGGTCATACCGCTCGTTCATAGTGCTCAATCACCGCCAGCGCCAGACCGTTGGCCGGATCGATGCGCTGCGGCAGAAAGTGCAGCGCGGTATGGGCAAAGGTAAACGCCAGCGTGCCGGCCTGTGCCGCCTGCTGTACCGCCTGCACAAACGCCGGTTGCGCATTCCACGGGCCGTCAATGATGATGCTGGCCGGATTGACCAGCTGCATCACCTGGCTCAGCGCATGGCCGAGATAGCGGCCGGTCTGCGCCATCAGCTCATACACGATCTCCGGTTCGCTGTCGCCAGACTGCCAGCGTAAGCCGGGCTTACGCCGGGCCAGCTGCTGCTGGATCGCCGGCAGGCTCACCAGCGTCTCCAGACAACCCTGTCGCCCGCAGCTGCAGCGCGCGCCGTTGGGCTGCACGCTCAGATGGCCGATCTCACCGGCGGTCCAGCTGCTGCCGCTGAACACCTCGCCGCGCTCCACCAGCGCGCCGCCCACGCCGTCGGCGATGCGCAGATAGAAGTGGCTTTGCGCTTTATTGAGCTCCAGCTGCTGCACCGCAAGCAGCGCGGCCGCTTTGACGTTATTCATGATGCGCAGCGGCAGCTCAACGCCGCGCCGCAGCGGCGTCAGCACATCGACATCCTGCCAGCCGAGCGGCGCAGAAAAGTGCACCCGCCCGCGCTGAGAATCAATGATGCCGGGAAAACCGATGGCCACGCCCAGCAGCGCCGGATGCGCCGCGCGCAGCGTCTGACACACTTCCGTCAGCTCGTGCAGCAGCCCGTCGGCATCGGCCGTTTCGGTGCGCCAGGTTTGCTCGGCCACCACGCGCGAAAAGTAGTCGCACACGCGCCAGTGAATCGCCTGGCGCTCCACCATGATGCCCGCGCTTTTCAGCTGACCCGCGCGCAGTTCGATCTCAATTTTGGGCCGACCGGCCGCCGCCACGCTGACCGGGCCAAGCTCGTGAATCAGCCCCTGCGCCAGCAGGTCATCGATAATCAGGGAAACGGTGTTTTTGCTCAGGTCGAGCGCCAGCGCCAGATCCTGGCGGGAAGTGATGCGGGTAGTACGCAGCTGCGTCATCACCCGCTTGAGGTTGTTCAGTCGAAGTACCGCTGGTCCTTTCCCGGCTGCTTTCATCGCACCCTCACCTGACAAAGAGTAATAGGTGTAAGTTTAGCAGCCCGCACCGGCGGTTAATCGCCGGTAAAACCGGGTTTTTACCGCTTCTGCCGCGTATCAGTACTCGTCACCGCGCACGCGGCTGCGGTAACTTTCCCAGTCAAAACGCACCCACAGGCTATTACCGAGGCGCATGCGATCCATCACCCGTTCGCCAAGCAGCGTATTCATGCCGGCCGGATCGAGGTTGGAGAGCATGCCGGTCGGCCGCTTTGACGACGAACGGCGATCAACAATCTGATTGATGATCACTTTCTCGTAGCGCGATTCGCTCTGCATGCCGATCTCATCGATCACCAGCAGATCGACATGGCTGAGATCCTGCAGCAGCCGCTCTTCGGTCAGGTCGCTGCCGCCGCTGAAGGTGCCTTTCATGCTCGACATCAGATCGGCCACCGTGACAATCAGCACGCTTTTACCGCGCAGAATCAGATCGTTACCAATCGCCGCCGCCAGATGGTTTTTACCGGTGCCAGGACGGCCGGAGAAGACAAAGCTGGCGATGCTGTTCTCAAACCCGGCGGCGTATTCACGCGCCAGACTGAGCGCCTTGCGCTGGCCGTCATTTTCGACGCGGTAGTTGTCGAACGAGCAGTTCATGTGCAACTCACGAATGCCGGAGCGGCCCATGATGCGCTGCATCTTCATGGCGCGGTTTTCGCGCACAATCGCTTCTGAGCGCAGCCGGCCCTGCTCCTGATTCCACGCCAGCAGCTCGGCGCCGTTTTTAAACTTTGGCTGCACATCCGCGGGCATAATTCTTTTCAGGCGACTGAAAAGATCGTTCGGCGTTTTCATTACTCACCTCGGAATCCATCGGGAATATCATAATCAGTATTGCTGATCTGGGTGATATCGCGCTTAGGCTGACCGCCGTTGGCGGCGCGGTTCATCTGCACGCTGCGCGCCAGTTTCTGCTGCCACTGTACATGGTGAAACAGCCGGCCTTCTGCCTGCCAGTAGGCGACGAAAGCCGCCAGCTCTGCGGCGGTCACCGGCTCGCTCAGCGCCACGCCCCAGATCGCCGCCTGGCGCTGGAAGTCGCTGTCCGGCTGCCAGCCCGGATACATGGCGAACTTGCCCACCGGCACGGCGATCGGCGCGGCGTCGCTGTGAAACAGGCTGTCGTCCAGCGTGACATCATTCGGCTGCTGCGCCGCCGCTTCCAGCGCCAGCAGGTGCGCGAGGCGCTGCGGCGTGATCGCGTAAAACGCCGGAACATTGTTGTGCAGCACCGCCAGCGTGCCGTTATCGGCCTGCTGCAGCGTGGTGAGGGGATCGTGGCAAAAGCCGTCCAGCCCCACCAGCGTTGAAGATAAGATTTTGACTGACATGAAGAAACCTGACGTTGACTCACCCGGTGCACCGGCGACCCGGTACTAAGCGGTCAGTGTACCTGTTTTAGCACCGGGGATCGCCATAAAACCGCGCGGATTTAGCGCGAAGCGAAGTGCGGTTCAGCCGCCTCAATGCTGACCACGCGACGGCTGGCGTGGGCCGTTGCCAGCGCCGGGCGGGTTTGCCACAGATAGCGCAGCGATGCCACCAGACACAGGCTGTAGCCAAACAGCTCGCTGCCCTCTTCCGCCATGTTCTTCACCACGCGGTTATAGCCATCCAGCATCAGTTGCTGCCACAGCTCATGCATGCCAAACAGCCGCGAGAACACCAGCACCGCCAGCAGCCCGGCGGCCATCATTTGCCAGCTGCGATGCTGCAGCAGTGCCGCCAGGCCCGGCAGGATTTGCCGCGGCTGACGCAGCGCCATCGCCAGCGAGGCCGCGGTCGCTGCCAGCGCAAACCACAGCCATGCGCCGTGCTGCACCACGTCGAACAGAAAATCCATTTCACGAATCAGCATGCAGCTGAAGAAGCCACCGACCAGAATCAGCGCGCTGCGCTGCTGCGGTCGCTGCCAGGCGGCGAGGAAGAACAGTGCGGCAATGGCCGCCAGCATCAGCTCCTGTGTCGCTTCGGTGAAAGAGGTTTCGTGCAGTGCATCGTTCATCCAGTTGACGTCGATGTAGACCATCGCCATACAGAAGACCAGCACCAATCCACTGATGATAAAGGCCGCCAGTTCGCGGCTAATAAGAATAATGTTTTCGCGCATTGTGATACCAAATCAGAAAATAATTAGCGCGCTTATTATATTTCCGCTGGCTGGCACCACTTCTCATTTCATGCCGCTTCAGAAGCTGGCGCTGACGCCGAGGTTGTAAATGAACTGTTCGCCGCTGCTAACCGCGCCGGTCTGGGCGAAGGAGGCGAACGCCGCCATGTTCTGGCCGAGCGGCAGACGGGCACCGACGCTGACATCCATCCAGTTCGTTTCCCGATTCATCTCTTCCGGCCGATCGCGTGGCGCGGCCGTGCCGTCGAAGCTGAGCTGATGGCTGTAACTCACCTGTGCCCACGGCGATATCCAGCCAAAACTGGAATCTACGCGCCAGCCCAGTGAAGCGATGTGTTCGGCGTTATTACGATCAACCGGCGCGCAGGCGGCGCAGCTCAGGGTGGAATCATCGACGGCAAACTGCGCCACCGGACCGGTGCGCAGGCGGTCATTCATCGGCAGGTTCCAGCCTGCCGAGTAGCGGTTCACCAGCGGCGAGTTGCCGACGCTGGCCGTTTCGCTGTGCAGCGCCATGCCGCCGCCGGGCGGATTGAGCGCGGCATCAAGCAGATCGCTGTCGCGGTTTTCTGTCAACATCAGATGATTACTGGAAATTTTTTCGGCAAGTATCGCATTGTAATCCGGCGCGCTGCTCTCGCTGGCCTGATCCCACGCGTGCGCTGGCAGGGCCGCCACCAGTAGCCACCCACCGCTAAAGGCCAGCGCAAGGAGACGCTGGCCGGTCCGCTGACTGTTCTGCCACATGAAAGACTCCTGACGAGCCGGAAGGGATCGGGTTGGCCTTGAAATTGATGATCATCCTGAAGCGTTCACGCGGTTGCAGCGCGAACATCCATAACGTTATTATCGGCACCCATTGATTAACTATTAATCGATTCTTTCAAACGTCAAGCGACTGACCGCTTTTTCCTCATGCTTAGGGAGTGATGCAATGCAGCGATGTGGCTGGGTAACACAGGATGCGCTTTATCTGGCGTACCACGACACGGAATGGGGCGTGCCGCAGACCGATAAGCGCGCCTTATTTGAGATGCTGTGTCTGGAGGGGCAACAGGCTGGTCTGTCATGGATCACCGTGCTGAAAAAGCGCGAGAACTACCGCCAGGCGTTTCATGATTTTGATCCGCAGGCGGTGGCGCTGATGGATGAGGCCGATCTGCTGCGCCTGCTGCAGAACAGCGGTTTGATCCGCCATCGCGGCAAGCTGGAAGCCATCATCAATAATGCCAAAGCGCTGCTGGCACTGGAGGCCACCGGCGAAGACTTTTCCCGCTTTATCTGGTCATTTGTCGATAACCAGCCGATTTTGCACCATTACGCGGATTATAAGCTGGCGCCAACCACCTCCGAACCGGCCATTGCGCTGTCTAAAGCGCTTAAGAAGCGTGGTTTTAAATTCGTCGGGCCTACAACCTGCCACTCTTTTTTACAGGCCTGCGGGCTGATAAACGATCATCAAACCAGCTGTTTCTGCCATCCCGATAATCTTTAAGGCAAAAGTTTACAAATTAAGACTGCGCCTCACGAATTTCCCCATCATTGAACGGCATAATAGTGCCGTTTTGGGGCGTTTTCCCCGTTTCCGTATGAGGGACTTTTTCATGAAAAAGCGTGTACTGGCGCTGGCCTTGTTAATGAGCGGCAGCGTGGCGCTGTCGGGTTGTACCACCAATCCTTATACCGGCGAATCGCAGGCCGGTAAATCGGGCATCGGCGCGGGTCTGGGCGCGGTGCTGGGCGCTGGCGTGGGCGTGCTCTCTTCGTCGAAGAAAGATCGCGGTAAAGGTGCGCTGATTGGCGCAGCGTCCGGTGCGGCACTGGGCGGCGGCGTCGGCTATTACATGGATGTGCAGGAAGCCAAACTGCGCGACAAGATGCGCGGCACCGGCGTCAGCGTAACGCGTCAGGGCGATAACATCGTGCTGAACATGCCGAATAACGTGACCTTTGACTCGAGCAGCGCCAACCTGAAACCGGCCGGCGCGAATACGCTGACCGGCGTGGCGATGGTGCTGAAAGAGTATCCGAAAACCGCCGTCAACGTGGTCGGCTTTACCGACAGCACCGGCACGCGCGCGCTGAACATGCGCCTGTCGCAGCAGCGAGCAGAAAGCGTTGCCAGCGCGCTGATCGTGCAGGGCGTGGCGCAGAACCGCCTGCGCACCCAGGGCATGGGCCCGGATAACCCGGTCGCCAGCAACAGCACCGAAGCCGGTAAAGCCCAAAACCGTCGCGTCGAAATTACCCTGAGTCCGCTGGGCTAAGGCACAGGCCGGTCTGCCGCTGCAGGCCGGCTTTTGACGCGTTTTTACGCGCTTATTGACGTGCAAAGCAGCAGATAACGCGTAAACGTCGCCGGACGATAGAGCCAGCGATGACTTTATGCTAGCGTGATCAAAATTTGATCAGTGGAAAGCCATCATGTCACTCAAAGCTATCGCCTCCGCCCTTGGCCTCTCTGTGACCACCGTGAGCCGCGCGCTGAATGGGTTTGATGATGTCGCCGCTGCTACCCGCAAACGCATCGAAGAGGAAGCTGACCGGCGCGGTTATCGCCCGAATGCCGCCGCGCGTCGCCTGAAAACCGGCCGTGCCAATGCGGTCGGGCTGGTCTTTCCGGTCAGCAATGCCTCACTCAACGACAGCTACTACAGTGAAATGCTGCTGACGCTCGATCAGCGCCTTGCCCTGCACGAGATCGATCTGCTGTTGCTCCCCGACAAACCGCAGGATCAGCAGCGCAATTTGCTGCGCATGCTGCGCAGCGGCGTGCTGGACGCGCTGATTGTCACCCATACCACGCCGCAGGATGTACGATTGCAGCGCCTGCAGCAGAAGGGTTTTCGCTTTCTTACGCTGGGGCGCAGTCAGCTGCCGCAGCCTTACGCCTGGTTTGATTATGATAACCATGCCGGAACGCTACTGGCGGCGCAGCACTGCCAGCAGCAGGGCTATACGCGCATCGCCTATCTCGGCGGTAACGAGCCCAGCACCTACATTCTTGACCGCCGGCAGGGGTTTATCGACGCGCTGCCCGCCACGCCCTGCGCGCAGCAGGCTGGCTGGATGGCCGCGCTGCCGCCCTCGCGCCGCGCGGGCTATCAGCAAACCCGCGCCTGGCTGGCGCACGTTATCCAGCCTGACGCCATCATTACCGACTGCAGCCCGCTCGGCGAAGGCGCAGCGATTGCCCTGCAGCAGGCCGGGCGTCTGAGCGGCGCGCAGGCAATTCCCCTGTACGTGTACGATGGTCTGCCGCACGACTCCATTATCACGCAACCGGTCAACGCGATTCTGCAATCATCACAGCAGCGGATTGGCGAACGCGTCGCCGAAATGGTGCTGCAGCTGCTGGAAGGCGCGCCGCCCGCGCAGTTACAGACGCTGTGGCAGCCAATGCTGCGCCTCACTTCTGACGCACAGTGATTGCGCGGGTGCCGCGCTGTGATAGTCTTCGCCTGATGCAATTAATCAGGTGTATGTGATGAAAACCAGGCCGCCACGAGCCACAATCAGTGACGTTGCCCGCACGGCAAAAACCGGTAAAACCAGCGTTTCCCGCTATCTGAATGGCGAAGTCCATCTGCTTTCGCCGGATCTGAAAGCCCGTATCGAACAGGCGATTGCCGACCTCAACTACCGCCCCAGCCAGATGGCGCGCGGACTCAAACGCGGCCGCACCCGGCTGATAGGCCTGATCATTGCCGATATCACCAACCCCTACTCGGTGGATGTGCTGAGCGGCATTGAAGCCGCCTGCCGCGCGCGCGGCTTCACGCTGCTGATGTGTAACACCAACAACGAAGTTGACCTCGAACAGCACTACCTGCAGCTGCTCAGCAGCTATCAGGTGGAAGGCATTGTGGTGAATGCAGTCGGGATGCACGAAGAGGTGCTCAACCGTCTGCAGCAGTCGATGCTGCCGATGGTGCTGATTGACCGCAAGATTCCCGATTTCGCCTGCGACGTGGTCGGGCTCAACAACCCGGAGGCCGCCCGCATCGCCACCCGGCATCTGCTGGATAACGGCTATGAAGCGCTGCTGTTTCTCAGTGAACCGCTCGGCAGCGTCAATACCCGCCGCGAACGTCTCGCCGCCTTCTTTGATACCATCAGCGGCGCGCCACAGGTGGTGGCAGAGAATGCCGAAGTGGTGTTGCATCAGCCGGCACAGCTGGAACAGGTGCTGCAGGCGTTTCATCAGCGCCATCCGGGCAAACGCTGCGCGGTGATGGCGGCCAACGGTGCGCTGACGTTACAGGTGGCGCGGGCGTTACAGCGCCTGACGCTGCGCTGGGGCGAGAGCATTGGCCTGCTGGGCTTCGACGAACTGGAGTGGGCGGCGCTGGCCGGCGTCGGCATCACCACGCTGAAGCAGCCCACCTGGCAGATCGGCTATGCCGCGCTGGAGCAGGTGATCGCGCGTATCGAAGGCAGCGAACAGCCGATTCGCGAGCAGGTTTTCTCCGGCGAACTGATTGTGCGCGGCTCCAGCCAGCCGCTGCGCTAATCCCGCTTTTCACGGCTCACTTCGTGAGCAGGATCATAATTCCGCACTCTGCCACTTTCCTTTGGAACCGGTTCCATTAAGCTTTTTACAGCACATTAACGTGCTGTCCGGCGCATAACGGTGCGGCGGGCAGTACAGCGAGACAGGCTGGAGGAAAGATGTCGAAAGCGGAAATTATTGTGGTCACGGCTGCCTACGGCGCGCACAAGGTGGCAGAACTGGGCGGCCAGGCAGCGCTGCTGCCGCTGATTAAAGCGGCCGGTGCCGATGGCGTCGAGATCCGCCGCGAGCTGTTCAGCGACGACGAATTGTGCCAGCTGCATACGCTTAGCGACGCGCTGCGCCAGCATCAGCTCAGCGTCAGCTATTCAGTGCCGGAAGCGCTGTGGCAGGCGGATGGTGCGCTCAATCCACGTCTGGCGCAGTTCCTGCAGGAAGCTGAGTTGCTGGGCGCTCAGCGCCTCAAGCTGGCACTGGGTCACTATGTCTCGCTGGCCGATCGCCAGCTGGTCGAGGTGCTGGCCGGCTCGCGCGTCACGCTGGTCATCGAAAACGATCAGACGCCGGACAGTAAGCTGACGCCGATGCTGCACTTCTTCCATCACGCCTGCGATGCTGCGCTGCCGCTGGATATGACTTTCGACATGGGCAACTGGCGCTGGACCGGCGAAGACGCCCTGCAGGCAGCGGCGCAGCTCAGTCGCTACGTGAGCTACATTCATGTTAAGGCGGCGGTGCCGCACGGTGACAGCTTCCGCGCCATTGCGCTGGATGACGCCGACGACAGCTGGCGCACGCTGTTGCAGGCGCTGCCGGCCGATGCACCGCGCGGTATTGAGTTCCCATTAGCCGGCGCAGATTTACTGGCGGTGACCCGCCACTACGTCGATCTGCTGCGCGCGGTGTAAGGAGTTGAGCATGACACACACCTCTCAGCTGGATGTCGTCACCATTGGTGAAGCGATGGCGATGTTTATCGCCGGGCAAACCGGCGATCTCGCCGCAGCCGATCAGTTCACGAAACGCATTGCCGGTGCCGAGCTTAACGTGGCGATTGGTCTGGCGCGCCTCGGTTTGCAGGTGGGCTGGGTCAGCCGCGTCGGCGACGACAGCTTCGGCCGTTTTACCCTGCAGCAGCTGGCGAAAGAGCATGTCGACCACCGCTGCGTGACCATTGATAACCGCTATCGCACCGGTTTTCAGCTCAAAGCGCGCGTGGACGACGGCTCCGATCCGGAAGTGGAGTATTTCCGTAAAGGCTCCGCCGCCAGCCACCTGTCACCGGATGATTTCGACGAAAGCTATTTCGGCAGCGCGCGCCATCTGCATCTGAGCGGCGTGGCCGCCGCGCTTTCCGATAGTTCGCTGGCGCTGGCTAAACACGCGGCGAAAGAGATGCGCGCCCGCGGCAAAACCATCTCCTTTGATCCGAACCTGCGTCCGGTGCTGTGGCGCAGTGAAGAAGAGATGCGTAAGCAGCTGAATTTGCTGGCAGAATACGCCGACTGGGTGCTGCCAGGTGAAAAAGAGGGGCTGATTCTGACCGGCTACCGTCAGCCTGAGGCGATCGCGGATTTCTACCTCGACAAAGGCGTGCGGGCGGTGGTGATCAAAACCGGCAGCGACGGCGCCTGGTATAAAACCGCCGCGGGCGAACAGGGCCAGATTGCGCCGATCCACGTGGAGAATGTGGTGGATACCGTCGGCGCGGGCGATGGCTTTGCGGTCGGGCTGATCAGCGCGCTGCTGGAAGGGAAATCGCTGCCGCAGGCGATTCTGCGCGGTAACAAAATTGGTTCGCTGGCGATTCAGGTTGCCGGCGACAGCGAAGGTCTGCCGACGCGCGCAGCGCTCGGCGATTATTAAAACCAGGTCGCCATCAATGGCGACCCTACGTAGGGTGCGCATTCATGCGCACCGCAAAAAAACTGTCTCTACACCCTAATTTCGAGACGCATCCACAGAATGCGCCCGCCTCAACCAGAGGAGTCACCCATGAAATCGCAGACAATCGCGCCAAAACGCTGGTGGTATATCATGCCCATCGTGTTTATCACCTACAGTCTGGCGTATCTGGACCGGGCGAACTTTAGCTTCGCCTCTGCCGCAGGGATAAATGAGGATCTCGGTATCACCAAAGGCATGTCATCGTTGCTCGGTGCCCTGTTCTTCCTTGGCTACTTCTTCTTTCAGATCCCCGGCGCGGTCTATGCCGAGCGCCGCAGCGTAAAAAAACTGATTTTCTGGTGTCTGATTCTGTGGGGCGGCTGCGCCTCGCTGACCGGTATCGTCAGCAATATTCGGATGCTGGCCGCCATCCGCTTTGTGCTCGGCGTGGTGGAAGCGGCGGTGATGCCGGCGATGCTGATCTACATCAGCAACTGGTTTACCAAATCCGAGCGCTCACGCGCGAATACCTTCCTGATCCTCGGCAACCCGGTGACGGTGCTGTGGATGTCGGTGGTGTCCGGCTACCTGATTAACTCCTTTGGCTGGCGCGAGATGTTCATCATCGAGGGCTTCCCGGCGGTGATCTGGGCGATTGCCTGGTGGTTTATGGTGCAGGATAAACCGGCCCAGGCCAAATGGATGAGCGACGAAGAGAAAGCGGCGCTGCAGGCGCAGCTGCAGAAGGAGCAGGAGAACATTAAAGCGGTGCGCAACTACAGCGAAGCCTTCCGCAACCGTAACGTTATCCTGCTGTGCCTGCAATATTTTGCCTGGAGCATCGGCGTGTACGGTTTCGTGCTGTGGCTGCCGTCGATTCTGCGTAACGGCACGCAGATGGGCATGGTAGAAGCGGGCTGGCTGTCGGCGGTACCGTATCTGGTGGCGACCATCGCCATGCTGGTGGTGTCGTGGGCGTCGGACAAGACGCAAAACCGTAAGCTGTTTGTCTGGCCGCTGCTGCTGATTGGCGCGCTGGCGTTCCTCGGCTCGTGGATGGTGGGTTCCAGCAACTTCTGGCTGTCGTATGCGCTGCTGGTGATTGCCGGCGGTGCGATGTACGCCCCCTACGGCCCGTTCTTCGCCATCATTCCGGAGATGCTGCCGCGCAACGTTTCCGGCGGTGCCATGGCGCTGATTAACAGTATGGGCGCACTGGGTTCCTTCATCGGTTCATGGATCGTAGGCTATCTTAATGGGGCGACCGGCAGTCCTGCCGCCTCCTACATCTTTATGGGTGCCGCGCTGCTGGCGTCGGTGTGGCTGACGCTGATTGTCAAACCGGCGGCCAACAAAACGCCGCCGCCGATTCACGGGGCGAAGCACGCCTGAAAGCGTAAGCGATGACTTTTCCGGGCGACTCAGGTCGCCCGTCACACGTTCTACAGGGAGCAAATAATGAAACCTGCTGTGATTCTGTATAAGAGCCTGCCCGATGACCTGCGTGCCAAGCTGGACCAGCACTTCAGCGTCACGGAAGTGAAAGATGTCTCGCCGGAGACGGTGAAACAGCATGCGGCGCAGTTCGCCGCAGCGCAGGGTCTGCTGGGCTCCGGCGGCAAAGTGAATGATGAGCTACTGGCCAGCATGCCGGCACTGCGTGCCTGTTCTACCGTCTCTGTCGGCTATGACAACTTTGACGTTGATGCGCTCAACCAGCGCAACGTTCTGCTGATGCACACGCCCACCGTACTGACCGAAACCGTGGCCGATACCATGATGGCGCTGGTGCTGAGCACCGCGCGTCGCGTCACCGAGCTGGATAAGTGGGTCAAAGCCGGTGAGTGGAAAAAGAGTATCGACGCTGAACACTTCGGTATTGACGTACACCACAAGACGCTGGGCATTCTCGGCATGGGCCGTATTGGTCTGGCACTGGCGCAGCGCGCGCACTTTGGCTTTGGTATGAACATTCTGTATAACGCCCGCCGCCAGCATGAAGAGGCGGAAACCCGCTTTGGCGCGCGCGCCTGCGATCTGGAAACGCTGCTGAAAGAGAGCGATTTTGTCTGCATCAGCCTGCCGCTGACCGAGCAGACGCACCATATGATCGGTGCGGAACAGCTGAAACTGATGAAGCCGAGCGCGATTCTGATCAACGCCGGACGCGGTCCGGTGGTCGATGAGCAGGCGCTGACCGCCGCACTGAAAGACGGCACTATTCACGCCGCCGGGCTGGATGTGTTTGAAGTCGAGCCGGTGCCGGCCGATGCGGAAATCCTCACGCTGCCGAACGTGGTCGCACTGCCGCACATCGGATCTGCCACGCATGAAACGCGCTACGGCATGGCGCGCGATGCGGTCGACAACCTGATCGCCGCACTGAGCGGTAAAGTGGAGAAAAACTGCGTTAACCCGCAGGTCCAGGCTTGATCCCACGGCTTTAGCCATTGCGCCTGCCGGTTGCGGGCGCTATGGTGGTCTTCCCCCTGATAACAATGTTTTTACCTCCTATGGCTTTTTCTCAGTTCGGCGACAAATTTACGCAACATTCCGGCATCTCTCGTCTGATGGAAGATATGGGCGAAGGGCTGCGCACGCCTGGCACGATCATGCTGGGCGGCGGTAATCCGGCGCAGATTCCGGCCATCAATGATTATTTCAGTCAGCTGCTGCTGCAGATGCATCAGGACGGCAAGCTGAACGAAGCGCTGTGCAACTACGACGGCCCGCGCGGCAAAGCGCTGCTGCTGGAGGCGCTGGCCACGCTGCTGCGCGAGGAGCTCGGCTGGCCGGTAACGCCACAAAATATCGCGCTCACCAACGGCAGCCAGAGCGCGTTCTTTTACCTGTTTAATCTGTTCGCCGGCCGCCGCGCCGACGGCAGCAAAAAGCGCGTGCTGTTCCCGCTGGCGCCGGAATACCTCGGCTATGCCGATGCCGGGCTGGAGGAGGATCTGTTCATCTCCGCCAAACCCAATATTGAACTGCTGCCGGAAGGCCAGTTCAAATACCACGTCGATTTCGACCATCTGCCGCTGAATGATGAGACTGGCCTGATTTGCGTGTCGCGTCCGACCAATCCAACCGGCAACGTCATCACCGATGACGAACTGCTGCAGCTGGATGCGCTGGCACAGCAGCACGGCGTCCCGCTGCTGATCGATAACGCCTACGGCGTGCCGTTCCCCGGCATCATCTTCAGTGAGGCACGTCCGCTGTGGAACCCCAACACCATTCTGTGCATGAGTCTGTCGAAGCTGGGCCTGCCGGGCGCACGTTGCGGGATTATCGTTGCCGATGAGAGCACGATCGGTGCCATTGGTAACATGAACGGTATTATCAGCCTGGCGCCAGGCAGCATCGGTCCGGCGATTGCCACCGAGATGATTGTGCGTGGCGATCTGCTGCGCCTGTCGCAGGAAGTGATTAAACCGTTCTATCAGGCCAAGGTTAGCGAAACTATCGCCATTATTCGCCGCTATATCAGCGAAGATCGCTGCCTGATCCACAAACCGGAAGGCGCTATCTTCCTGTGGTTGTGGTTCCGCGACCTGCCGATCAGCACCGAAGCGCTGTATCAGCGCCTGAAAGCGCGCGGCGTGCTGATGGTGCCGGGCCACTTCTTCTTCCCGGGGCTGGAACAGGCCTGGCCGCACACCCATCAGTGCATGCGCATGAATTACGTACCGGACAGCGACAAGATTGAGCGTGCGGTACAGATTCTGGCGGAAGAGCTGGATAACGCCTGGAACGCTTAATCCGCGCTTAACGACAGCTGGCACCACTGCGCCAGCTGCTGAATCGCCTGTTCGACTTCAGCATTCCAGCCAAAACCGGCGTTGAGCCGGAAGCAGTGATCGTAGCGGTGATCGGTGGCGAAGATGTGTCCAGGCGCGATGCCGATGCCCGCGTTGCGCGCCTTGAGAAACAGCGCGCGCACGTTCAGCGCCTGTTGCGGCATCTCCACCCACAGCACGTAACCGCCCTCTGGATCCGACACACGCGTGCCCGCCGGGAAGTAGCGCAGCACCGCCTGTCGCATATGGTGAATCTGATTTTTCAGCTCGCGCCGCAGCTTGCGCAGGTGCGCATCGTAACCGCCGCTGCGCAGCAGTTCGGCAATCGCCGCCTGCGACAGCACCGACGTGCCCATGCTGGTGGTGTACTTCAGCGAGGCGATTTTGCGCATGTACTTGGTGCTGTGCACCCAGCCAATACGGATGCCGGGCGCCACAGTTTTGGAGAAGCCGCTGCACAGAATGGCATTGGGGCTGAAGGCGCGCATCGGAAACGGCCGGCGCTCACCGAAAGCCGTATCGCCAAAGATATCGTCCTCAATGATCACCACATCATTCTCATCGGCCTGGCGCGCGATATACGCCTTATGCTCGTTGGGAATGCTTTTGCCCAGCGGATTATTGATGTTGTTGATGGTGAGATAGGCCTGCACCGCTTTACGCCGGAACAGCCCGGTGAGTTTCGCGACGTTAACGTAACCCTCCGGCCCGGCTTCCACTTCAATGACGCGCAGGTTGAGGTTGTGCAACATCTGTAGCAGCACGAAGTAGCATGGCGACTCTACCGCCACGATATCGCCCGGCCGCGTGGTGGCGCGCAGCGCCAGCGAAATCGCCTCAATGCAGCCGTTAGTGACCAGGATGTCATCGGCGCTGATATTGCAGCCATAATCCACCGCGCGCCGGGCAATTTCCGCCTTCAGCGGCGCATAGCCGGTGCCTTTCACCGTATTACCGAGCAGCGCCGGTTTGCTGTAACCCATCTGCCGCATCAGCAGGCCAATTTTTTTCACCGGATAGAGCGAGATGTCGCCGTTGGCCAGATCGAGCCGCACGCGGCAGTCCGATCCCAGCATCGCCAGGTGCAGTTCGGTTTGCTCATCCAGCGGTGCCACTTCGCGCGGCTGCTCGCTGAATACCGCCGGCACTTTTTTCTCTGTGGGACGCGGTGCGACAAAAAAGCCGGACTTCGGCCGCGCCACCGCGTAGTGCTCATCCTCCAGCGTGCGTAATGTTTTCAGCGCAGTGGTCATGCTGACGCGATACTGCGTCGCCAGCGTGCGCACCGACGGCAAACGGCTGTCGGGCGGTAGCGATCCGCTGTGAATGGCCTGTTTTATCTGCTCAGCGATCTGACGGTAACGACTGCTCTGACTCTCCTGTTCCTGCGTTTCACCCGCCATCTGTTCCACCCCATATCGTGCTGATCTGTGCGTATTCATCAGATTACATTCAAAGTACTTTAGGCTGCATCTGTTAATTCAGCTTCATGCAGCACCTTCGTGGCCCGTTTTCCAGCCCGTTGTCGCCCGCACGGCAGCGGCGATTTTATTAGCCAAAGGATGAAGTGAAAAATGAATAATCTGTCCGCGATGATGAGTGAAATTGAAGAATACCTGACGCCCGCGATTCTCGATTCCGCCCAGCACTGTGCTCAGCGACTGCTCGCCGCCCTGCCCGATCCCGACCATCCCGAACGTAACCGCGTACTGCTGGCCTATGGCGGCGGCAAAGACAGCAGCTATATGGTGGCCTACGTACGTTACATTCAGGGGTTAATCTGGCAACAGCGCAACAGCACGTTTCAGCTGCGCATCAGCACTAACCGCCATGCCGCCATGAACGACAGCGTGATGGAAAACATCGACCGCGTCTATCGTGCGCTGCGTATCCATGACGACGCGTTCACCGAGTGCCTGGTGACCGACGGGCTGCAGATTCGTCCCTTCGATCGCCATTTGCCGATGCCGCAGAGCGTGCGTCAGCAGAACCGCGACGATGTGCTGATGAATGGTCACCGCTTCCGTGCCGACGCGCGCTCCACCTTCTGCAACGCCTGCAACCTGAGCATGGTGAATTCGTTTGGCCTGGCGGCGCATTACGATGGCGGCGTCGATGTGATCATCACCGGCGATTCGCCGCAGGAACAGACCGCTTACCTTGCGTGGGCGCGCCACCTGTCAAAACTGTTTGATGCGCCGATGGCCGATAAGTCGCGCGGCTTCAGCGGCTTTCTGCACACGCTGGACGGCGTGGCGGCGCGCTACTTCGCCGACATTTACGGCGCTGACCAGGTCACGCCGGCACATCGCATTACCTGGCAGCTGGCGCGCGACCCGCTGTTCTTCAACATCTATCAGGACACCGCTTATGAGGCTGGCGCGCACTGGGCGCTGCTGACCGAATTCATGCATTTCCGCTTCGATGAGCTGATGTTCAGCTTCTCCGAATCGGACTGCGGCAATCCGACGTTAATGGCACATATTCGCGGTCTGCGTGCGGAGACGCTGTTGCAGCGCAGCTACGCCGAAGGCATTCGCGAATATGTGCGCTTTGCGCTCGGCCTGATGGTGCAGAAGGACTTTCCACCGCAGCTGATCGATGAGATGGCCGCGCGCTATCAGGACGATGCCGCGATTGCCCGCGCACGCCAGCGCGCCGCGCAGTTCGCACTCGACGCTTTCGGCCTTAGTGAAACCCAGCTGGTATGCATGATCTATTCACCGTTTATCGCCGCCGGCCAGCAGCTTAAAGCCTGGCTGCTGCAGCTGCCGGCCGCGCCGGAAGAAGCCGCAGTGCGCGCCTTGCTGAGTGGAGAGAGCGAGGATGTGGCGCTGGCGCAGCAGCTCACGCAGCTGTCTGGCCTCAGCGTGGCGCAGATGCGGCACTGCTGGCGCAGCGCGGCGGTGAGTTCGCTGCTGGACGGCGCGCGCGGCGATGCGCTGTCGCGCGTGTTGCGTTTCGACCCGCACAAAGCGGTGATTCAGGTTAACAACGGTGCGTTACAGGACATCGTTACTGAAGTGATTTCCGGGCGTTAACCCGGTAAGGCGACGCGATGAGAAAGATTTTTCTGCAGATTGGTGCCACGCGCGACGGGCAAAATCCCTACTGCGCGGTGGCGAAACGCGAAGGCTATTTTACCGTGCTGGCCGAGATGGGGGATTTTGTCGACTATCAATCGCTCAGCATCGCCCTGCCGTTCGATCTGATTGTGCGTCTCGATCGCCCGGAAAACCCGTGGGATGTCCTCAATGCCTGTCTGCACGCCGGTCTGCTGGAGCATCCACAGGTGGTGCTGGCCGGTTTTGAGGCTTACAACGCCAGCGCTGGCCGGGTGCGTGAACTGCTGGCCGGCCCGGATGCCGGTCCGGGTTTTATCCCGCCGGATAAATATGCACAGCGCATGGCGCTGCGCAAAGCCTGGCCGCGTTTTCCGCAGCCGGAGTTTCGCTTCTTTGCCTCACCGCTCAGTATTGGCGATGCGCGGGATGCGCTGCTCTACCCCTGCGTGATCAAACCGGTCGACGGCGGCGGCGGGCTGGGCATCTGGCTGGTGGAAGAGGCCAGCCAGCTGGATGCGGTGATTGCCCGGCTGCTCGACACCATGAACTATGGCGGACGCGGCTTTACCGGCTTTATCGTCGAAAGCTGGCTGGCCGGCGACGAATATTCGCTGCAGGGCGTGGTGGAGAATGGACACGCGGTGGCGCTGACCTGCTGCCAGAAGGTGATTGAGCAGCATACCGAGGCCGACGGCTGTATCAGCTTTTACGAATCCGGCCATGTGGCGATGGCGGCGCAGCAGCTGCCCGCCGCCTTCACCAGCCTGATGAGTTTCTGCTGTGAAACCTTCGGCTACCGGCGCGGCGCTTTCCACATTGATTTCATTATGGTGAACGGCGAGCCGCACTTTCTCGAAATGGGCTTTCGCCTGTCCGGCATGGGCGTGGTGAACCTGGTGGAAGAGGTCACCGGCATCAACTGGGCCGAGGTGGCCTTTCAGGTTGAAGCCGGACGCGGCCTGCCTGAACTGCACTTCGCTTCACCCTCACAGGCCGTCGGCCGGCTGCGGTTGCGCCAGCGGCTGCAGTATGACGCCGCCGAGCGCTGGATTGCCGAGCACCAGCGCGGCCAGCTGTTACCGCCGCTCAACTTACCGGCGCTGGAGGTCTCGCCGCGCTCATCGCTGTACGCCGATCTGACGCGCCACGCCGGGATTCTCGCTACGCTGCGTCTGCCTGCCGCCAGCCGCGACGAAATTCTGGCGGTGTTTCACGCCCTTCTTGCTGTTCCCGCTTTGACCTCACGGAGAGATTTACTATGTGCAGAATGATTCTGGCACACGGCCAGTTTGACGCCGCTGCGGTACTGGACGCCGCACGCGCCATGAGCTGCGGTGAAACCGCCGCGCACGATGGCCCGATTAAACAACATCCCAACGGCTGGGGCTGTCTGTGGCTGGAGCACGGTCAGATCCGTACGCTGCATGGCACCGGCACCTTTGCCGAAGCACTGCCAGGCATTGACGTCACGCGCATGCAGCACAGCCGCTTTCTGGCGGTGCACGTGCGTCACGCCACGCTCAGCAAAAACCAGGGCATTGCGTTCTCCCATCCGCTGCGGCGCACCAGCGGCACCACTCAGTGGTACATGATGCACAACGGCTTTTTGCCGACCGTCTATGCGCAGCTGGGCATGGCGCAGTCGCGCTTTGATTCCGCTGAATATCTGGAATATATCGTCGACCGCGTCACGCCCGCCGATTTCACCCGCGACTATCTGCGCGAAAAAATGGCCCGGGTGGCGCCAGGTGGCAGCGCGGCGAACGCCATTTTCGTCACCCAGGATAAGGCGTGGGCGTGGCAATGGCATCCTGATGACACGCCCTATCCCGACTATTTCACCCTGCATCGTTGTCAGCAGAACAACAGCACCTTTATTTCCTCTGAACCTGTTTCAACACTGGGCACGGCGTCAGCATGGCACCGTATGAGCAACCATGAACTTCATGAAATTCCTTTTGGAGAGTGAACCCATGGCCATTTTCAATCAGATTCGCGTCATTAACCCCAACATGTTCGTCGAAAGCACCTGGCTGGATGACATCGTCACCGCGCGCGTGCCGCTGCTGGTGCTGCGCAATTTCCTCACGCCAGAGGTGCGCAACGCGGTGGTGGCTGATCTCCAGCAGTGCCGCAAGCAGGTACGGGTTTCTCACTATCCAAATGGCGCGCTGACCACGCTCGGCCCGTATCTGGCGAAGCACACCGCCGCGCCGGAAAACTATTTCACCGAACTGCGCGACATCCAGCCAGCGCTGCCGGCCTCGCTGCACGCCCTGCGCGCGCAGATTTACCACTGGGTGCAGCATGCGCTGCGCCTTGAGAGTCTGCAAACCGCCAACGAACCGGCACTGGGTGATTACGCCGGTTCGATTGTGCGTTTCCACGCTGACGGCGTCGCTAATCCGCTGCATAACGACAACATCGTGCGCGATGCCGCCGGCAGCGGTCTGGCGGTGACGCACATTCTGCATCAGCTGAGCTGCGTGGTGTGCCTGCAGGAGTGCAACGCTGGCGGCGCGCTGCGCATCTTCAATAAGAAATGGCAGCCGGAAGACGAGCGCTTTAAAACGCCCGGCGAGCTGGGCTACCAGAGCGGCGTCATCGCCGGCAGCGAGACCTGTGAGTTCGCGCCGCGCAGTGGCGATATCTATCTGTTTAATCCCGCGTTTTATCATGAAATCGATCGCGTTGAAGGCGACACGCGCATCACCATGGGCTTTTTCTTTGGCCTGACCGACAAAAAAATGAAGCACGCCATTGCCTGGAGTTAATCCCGGCCTTAGACGAGGAAGACAGTATGACAACCTATGACAAAGTGATCGCGCTGCTGGATGCGCAGCAGGCCCGCTACCGCGTGGTGGAGCATGAGGCCATCGGCCAGACCGAGGTGATCAGCGCCATCCGCGGAAACGATCTCCAGCAGGCGGCCAAAGCCATGGTGCTGGAAGTCACCATGCCGGACGGCGCCGCGCCGCGCTATCTGCTGGCGATTGTACCCGGCGACTGCAAAATCAACTTCAAACACGCCGCGCGTGCCATTGGCGGTAAGAAGTCGACGTTTGCCACCCCTGAGCAGGCACAAGCGCTGACGCAGTGCGTGATGGGCGCGGTGCCGCCGTTTAGTTTTGATGACCGACTGGCGCTGCGCGTGGATACGCGCCTGCGTGATGTCGGGACGCTATGGTTTAACGCCGGTGCGCTGGACCGCTCGGTAGCGTTGGATGTGGATGATTATTTTCGACTGATCGGCGATGACTGCGGTGCAGAGATCGCCACACCGGTGACGGCAACCGCCTGATTGCCGCGCTGAGGAATGCGTATGTCCGTGAAAGATATGTTGTTAGCCCTGTGCGTCGTGGTGGCGTGGGGCGTAAATTTTGTGGTGATTAAGCTGGGTTTGCAGGGCATGCCGCCCTTTTTGCTGGCGGGACTGCGTTTTACGCTGGTGGCGTTTCCGGCGATCTTTTTCGTGCGTCGTCCGGCAATTCCGCTGCGCTGGCTGGTGGTGTATGGCATGACCATCAGCTTTGGTCAGTTCGCGTTTCTGTTCCTCGCCATCAAGCTTGGCATGCCAGCCGGGCTGGCTTCGCTGGTGCTGCAGGCGCAGGCATTTTTCACCCTGCTGCTCGGCGCGCTGCTGCTGGCCGAGAAGCTGCGCTGGAACCACATCGCCGGCATTCTGGTCGCCACGCTCGGCATGTTTATGCTGGCAACCGCCGGTATGGAGGGCCAGACAACCGCGGGCATCACGCTGACTACCATGACGCTGACGCTGGCGGCGGCGCTGTCGTGGGGGCTGGGCAATATCACTAACAAGATTATCCTGCGCAACCGCAAGGTGCCGGTGATGTCGCTGGTGGTGTGGAGCGCGCTGGTGCCGATTGCACCGTTCTTTGCCTGTTCGTGGTGGTTCGAGGGCGAATCCGCCATTGTCACCAGCCTGCTGGATATTTCGCTGCAGACGGTGCTGGCGCTGCTCTATCTGGCGTTTTTCGCCACCATCATTGGCTACGCCATCTGGGGCAATCTGCTCAGCCGCTACGAAACCTGGCGCGTGGCGCCGCTGTCGCTGCTGGTGCCGGTGGTCGGTATTCTCAGCGCCGCGCTGATCCTCGGCGAAACTCTGTCGGCACAGGAGATTCTCGGCGCGTCGGTGATCATTCTCGGGCTGCTGGTGAATGTGTTCGGCGGTATGGTGAGCCAGCGCCTGCTGGTACGTACCTGATGATGCAGCCATAAAAAAACGCCGCGTTGCAGCGGCGTTTTTCTTTACTTCGTTAGCCTTATTTCAGGATTTCAATCCGGCGTGGTTTCGCCTCTTCCGGGACGATGCGTTCCAGATCGATACTCAGCAGGCCCAGTTCGAGACGCGCATCGCGCACCACGATGTGATCGGCCAGCTGGAATTTGCGTTCGAAGTTACGTTCTGCGATGCCCTGGTACAGGTATTTACGTTCCTGCTGCTCTTCAGGATGGGCGCCGCGCACCACCAGCATGTTGTCATGGGCGGTGATATCCAGTTCGCTCTGCGCAAAGCCGGCGACGGCAATGGTGATGCGATAGTGGTTTTCGTCTACCAGCTCGACGTTGTACGGAGGGTAGCCGCCGTTAGCCTGGTTTTGGTTGGACTCAAGCAGGTTAAACAGACGGTCGAAACCAATAGCAGAACGATAAAGCGGAGAGAGATCAAAGTTACGCATAATAAGACTCCTGATAATCAGCAAGTTTTGGCAACCTTCCACCATGGACAGGTTGTCCGGCCCGTCGGTGTCCCTGTCGGCGACCGCGTCGTGACCGTAGCTTAAAGATGGGTGCGCTCAGGTCGCTTTCAAGGGTCAATGCGCTTTTTTTTGCAGCAATTCTGACGATATGGCATACACTCAGGGGACGCCTCGCCTGACGGGAAGGACATAACCACAGAGTTATGCGGATGTCAGGTGACACACTCCAGCCAGGGCCATGCCATGACTGTAGGGATGATGATGATGAAAATGATGAAACGCTTTCCACTCACCGGCCTGCTGGTCTGCTGCGCCTGTGCCACATCAGGCTGCTCCAGCGTGATGTCGCATACCGGTGCCAGCCAGGGTTACTACCCCGGCACGCGCGCCAGCGCAGAGATGCTGACCGATGACAATACCAGCTGGGCGATTAAACCGCTGGCGCTGATCGATCTGCCCTTCTCGGCAGTGATGGATACGCTGCTGCTGCCGTGGGATTACTTCCGCGCCGACGACGATAAAACCAAAGATTCGCCGCGCGAACGCGTGCTGCAGAGCGAGAAGATGGCTGGCACCCAGGCCAGCCTGGCCACCGCGGCGGCTATGCCGGCGGAATCGCACTGACACAGAACAGCTGTCGCCAGCCGTCAACCTCGCGCATGTAGGCGATCTGCTTCCCGTCCGGCGACCACACCACCGCGTCGCCGCCCGGCGGTTGCGCGCTGCGCGCGGTAAGGCACGTACACTGTCCGCTGGCTATCTCACACCGCATCACGCTGTTATCACAGACAAAGGCAATGGCCGCGCCGTCCGGCTGCCAGCTGAAAGCAGACTGAATGCTGCTGCGCAGTGAAGTGATCTGACGCGCTGCGCCGCCGTTGGGTGAAACCGTCCACAGCTGCACAATGCCCTGCTCGTCAGCCTGCAAAAAGGCGATCGCGCTGCCATCCGGCGCGGCGCGCAGCCAGTGGCGCGGCTGCAGCGCCAGCCCTTTGCTGTGCGTGATCCGCCGCTGCTGTACGCCAGCTGGCGGTGCCGGCAGCTGCTCTGCCGTGCCCTGCAGCGGCGCGTTGCCGGCTTTGGCATAGTCCGCCAGCGCCTCCGGCAGATCGACCACAAACACTTCCGGCACTTTTTCACCACTGGCATTGCGCGTATCGCCGATAAAGGCGATGGCCCAGCGCTGCCAGCTGCCGTCCGCTTTCTGATAGCCGCGCGCGCCAATCCAGCACTCTTCATAGGCGCGGTCAATCTGATCGCTGCCCGGTTGTGGATCGCGCCGGGTGTGGCTTACCAGCACACAGTAGTGGCTGCCGTCATATTCGCGCGGATGCTGCTTCGGCGGGCACACCGGATGCAGCGGCACAGCCACGCCGACGTTACGCAGATCTTCACGCACATCGCGCTCATGCATCACGTGATCGTTATAGGTAAAGCTCAGCCGCGAGCCATCCGGACTGAACACATGCACGTGCGAGCCACCACGCAGCGCCCCCGGCGTATAGGGCGCGGTGATATCGCAGGCGTCGAGGTTCTCTGCGATGCCCTGCTGAACAATCACGCCGCGTCGGTGATGAAAGTCATAGTGCCAGTGCGCATCGGGATGCTCCGGCCCATGAATACAGACATAGCGCGGCGGCAGATCCGGACTCACGGTCACCACGCCGACGTGCGCACCATCGCGCGCCTGATACAGCACCTCGACCGCGCCGCTGTGCACGTTGACGCGCTCAATGGTCAGGCTGGTAAACGCGGCGCCGGACGGGCGCACATCAAATGCCAGCCACTGGCTGTCGGCGGTCCAGACGTTGATATTGGTCAGCTGATGATGGCGCTGAGTAAAGGTGAGTTGTTTTTCTGACATGGGGCAACCTCAGATGTAACCGTTGCCGGACAAATTACGTGATGCCGTTCAGTTAAGCAAAAGCTGAGCAGCTAATGCGGGTGCGCAGGCATGCGCACCCGGAAGCTTAGCCCACGCGCTGCACATCCCCCACCAGCAGGATGTAAGAGAGCGCGCCAATCAGCGCAACGGCGGAGATGTACACCAGCGCGGGCGCAAAGCCGTAATCCTGCGCCAGATACCCCACCACCAGTGGTACCGTGATGCCACCGAGGCCGCCGATAAAGTTAAACATGCCGCCGGTCAGGCCGATCAGGCGTACCGGCGCCAGCGACGAGACCAGCGACCAGGTGATGGACGCGAACCCGTTGCCGAAAAAGGCCAGCGCCATCAGCACCATAATCCACAGCGGATCGTTGGTGTAGTTTGCGCCCATAATGCAGGTGGAGATCAGCAGGCCGCAGATGATCGGCGTCTTGCGGGCAAAGCCGAGCGAGCGGCCGCTGCGCACCAGGCGATCGGCCACCATCCCGGAGAGGATCACGCCAACAAAGGCGGCGAGAAACGGCACGGTTGTCATAAAGCCGGCCGTCAGCGCGGCGATATGTTTCTCCTGCGTCAGGTAGTTGGGGAACCAGGTGAGGAAAAACCACAGCGTTGAGGTCACCGCGAACTGGCCGAGATACACGCCGCACAGCTTGCGATGAAACACCAGTTTCCAGTCGGCCGCGGTGAGTTTAACGCGTGCTTTTTTCTCGCCGGGCGCATCGCCATCAACCATCGCGCCACCGGCACGAATGTAATCCAGCTCGGCCTGATTGATGCCTTTGCTCTGGCTCGGCGCCTGATAAACCTTCATCCACACCAGCGACCAGATAATGCCAATCCCGCCGGTGATGATAAACACCCAGTGCCAGCTCAGCAGTTCCTGAATCCAGATCAGCAGCGGCGTGAGAAACGCCAGGCCGACAAACTGACCGGAGGTGTAAAAGCCGACGGCCGAAGCGCGCTCCTGTTCCGGGAACCAGCTGGTAACCAGGCGGTTATTGGTCGGGAAAGCCGGCGCTTCAAAAATACCGGTAATGGCGCGCAGACCTATCAGCGATAATAAGCCGCTGGCGAATCCCTGCAATAATGTCGCCACCGACCAGCCGAGAATAGCGATAAAATAGGTCAGGCGTGAGCCTACGCGATCGAGAAACCAGCCGCCGGGAATCTGGCACAGCGTATATAACCAGGCAAAAGCAGAAAACACATACCCCATTTCTGCTTTGCTGATGCCAAATTCCTGCTGAATATGCGCCGAGGCCACGGCCAAATTAGCGCGATCGACATAACAAATGACCACCGTAATAAAAATCATCAGCAGCGTAATATAACGGCGACGCGTAGGTTTCGCCTGAACAGCAGAGAGATCCATGGTGTTTCTCCGTCAGATGTCAGCTGGCGGACGTGCCGAAACACGCCGCAGCCAACGCAGGGTAAGGTTATCGAAGATAAAAGCCGCAGCAGCGGTAAACTGGCAGCGCGGTGAAAACAGGTTGAGCGCTGCCCTGTGCCTTATATATTCCGCACATGGTTTAAATAGTCAGATGTTTAATCGCCTGATAATCGGCGCTGTTATAAATCGGTAAACGCAGCGACCGGGCGCAATACCACGGTTATTACCACTCGGCTACCGATCCATCCGGAAAGCGCCATAATGGGTTACGCCAGTCTGGCGCATTTTTACTGCGCGCAATCACCAGCTCTTCATTAATTTCCACACCAAGGCCGGGTTTATTTAACGGATAGAAATAGCCGTCATCCATTTTAAAATCATCTTTATTGATCACGTAATCGAGCAGTTCAGCGCCCTGATTATAGTGAATGCCCATGCTCTGCTCCTGGAACACCGCGTTACGCGACACGAAGTCGACATGCAGACAGGCAGCCAGCGCAATCGGCCCCAGCGGACAGTGCGGAGCCAGCGCCACGTCATAGGACTCGGCCATCGCCGCGATTTTGTAGCATTCGGTGATGCCGCCAGCGTGCGACAGATCCGGCTGCAGAATCGCCAGCCCACCGGCTTCCAGCACGCGCTTAAACTCGAAGCGGGAGAACATGCGTTCGCCTGCGGCAATCGGCAGATGCGTCTGCGCCGCCAGGCGCGGATAGTATTCTGCCTGCTCGGCCAGCACCGGTTCTTCAATAAACAGCGGGCGATACGGCTCCAGCTCTTTGATCAGCACTTTGGCCATCGGCGCGCTGACGCGACCGTGGAAATCGAGGCCAAACTCAATATCACTGCCAAAGGCTTCGCGGATCTGCGCTACGGTGTTAACAGCGGCATCAACCTGACGTGAATTGTCGATGATGCCCATCTCTTCACAGCCGTTGAGTTTAAAGGTATCAAAGCCGATACCACGTAATTTCTTAATGCCATCAATCACTTCAGCCGGACGATCGCCGCCTACCCAGCTGTATGCTTTGATGCTGTCACGCACCAGACCGCCCAGCAGCTGATACACCGGCACGCCCAGCGCTTTGCCTTTAATATCCCACAGCGCCTGATCGATACCGGCAATGGCGCTCATTAAAATCGGGCCGCCGCGGTAAAAACCGCCGCGATACATCACCTGCCACAGATCATTAATCCGCGCCGGATCCTGCCCAATCAGATATTCCGACAGCTCATGCACCGCCGCTTCGACGCTGCGCGCGCGCCCTTCAATCACCGGCTCGCCCCAGCCGATGATGCCTTCGTCGGTTTCGATTTTCAGGAACATCCAGCGCGGCGGCAGGCGATAAGTGGTCAGTTTCGTAATTTTCATCGTACAGCGTCCTTATAGGCAGCAATAAATGCGCGGGCCTTCTCCACGGTGCGCGACAGCGGCTGACCGGCGCGATAGAGATCGCTGCCCAGGCCAGCCCCGACGCAACCGGCGGCGATAAATTCATGCAGGTTTTCCGGCGTGACGCCACCCACGGCAAAGACCGGCACCTCCGGCGGCAGCACCGCTTTCAGCGCTTTGATGTAGCCCGGACCAAACGCCGACGACGGGAAAATTTTCAGCGCCTGCGCCCCAGCCTGCAGCGCGGTAAAGGCTTCGCTGGCGGTGGCACAGCCTGCGGCAACCAGCATGCCGTGCGCCACGGCCTGGCGAATCACCGCAGCATCGGTATTGGGCGTCACCACCAGCTTGCTGTTGAGCGCCGCCAGCTGATCGACCTGCGTCGCCTGCAGCACGGTGCCGGCACCGATCAGCGCTTTATCGCCGAAGGTTTGCACCATCGCGCCGATACTTTTCGCCCACTCTGGCGAGTTGAGCGGAATTTCAATCGCGTCGAAACCGGCGTCGATTAACGCCGCGACGTGCGCTTCAGCTTCATCCGGCGTAATGCCACGCAGAATGGCGATCAGCGGAAGTTTAGTGGGCCAGGACATGCGCAATACTCCTTATTCCGTGCTGGAAAGCGCGATCGCCCTCCAGCGTGACTGAATCTGTTCCGATAAAGGCCAGCGCCTGCTGATAACGCTGTGCCAGCGCGCTGCCGGCGATAATGACAATCGGCTGGCGGCTATGCGTTAACTGCTGCGTCATCTGCGCCACTTCATGGCCGATTAACAGGCCAGAGAGAAAATCACTGATATGGCGCCGATCGCGCGCGCCGAGCACGTGGGCGGCACGCACTTCAAACAGGCGCGCCAGAATTGAGCGGTCGTGGCTGCCAATCTGCAAACCGTCCCGGAACGCGTCCGGAGAGGCTTCCTGCGCGGGTAAACCGGCGCCAATCAGCGACTGCTTCAGCAGTAAATGGTGCAGCTCGCCGGTCATCACGGTGCGGAAATCGATGACGCGATCCTGTTCCATCTGCACCCACTTGGCGTGCGTGCCCGGCATGATATACAGCGGCGCGGGCTGCAGCGTGACCGCGCCGAGCAGCTGGGTTTCTTCACCGCGCATTACGTTGTAGTTGTCGTCACGTTCGATGCTCAGTCCCGGCACAATCCACGCTTTTCCTTCCACGCAGGTCAGGCGATCGCTTAATGCATTGAGCGCCACCGGGCAGGCGAGATAAGGCACTGCCAGCCAGCCAGCGTTGCTGCCCACCATACCGGCCATGATCACCGGGACTTCGGCCACCGGCCAGCCGTCGGTAATGGTGGCAAACACCTGAGCAGGCGTGCGGTCGCCGAGGCGCGTCACGCCCGCTTCCGAACGGCGCTCATCGACGCATTCACCGGCGCGGTAATACCAGGCGCGCAGGTTGGTGGAGCCCCAGTCAATGGCGATATAACGGGTCACAAAATCTCCTTGAGTCGGGCGGTTGAGCTGGCAATCATCGCCTTCGCCGCCTGTTCCGCCGCATCGCCATCCTGGTGGCGAATGGCATCGAACAGCGCTTTATGTTCGGCTAAGGTGCGCGGCATGTTGCCGGAATCCGCCATGTAGGTTTGCGCAAACACCGCTTTTTGCAGCTGGCTGATCGCCACATTGAGCTGCTGCAGCACCGGGTTATGTACCGAGGCCATCACCGCTTCGTGATAGCGGATATCCGCGTCGTTAAAGGCATCACGGTTGAGGTGGTTGGCCACCATATCGTTATAGGCCAGCTCAATCGCCGCCAGATCGGTCGACGTAGCACGCTCGGCCGACCAGCGCGCAATCTGCGGCTCCACCAGCACGCGCACCTCATTCATCGCCGCAATCAGGCGCGGATCGTGATCGTGCGCCAGCGCCCACTGCAGTACATCGCTGTCGAGATAGTTCCACTGGTTACGTGAGGTCACAAACGCGCCGCGATAGCGCTTCATCTCCATCAGGCGTTTGGCCATCAGGGAGCGATACACTTCGCGGATAATGTTGCGCGAGGTTGAAAATCGCTCGCACAGCTCCGCTTCCGCCGGCAGCGCGGCGCCCGGCACATATTTTCCGGCCACAATCTCTTCACCCAGCGTCTGGATGATGCGCTCTGTTTTACTCAGTGGTTCCTGCGTCATCGTGTTCGATTCCATGAAAGGCGTGAGAAATCAGATTACTGCTTTCGTAGTGCAAATCCCAATCCCTGACGCATCCTGTAGCGGCGATTGTAGTACCATATATATTGTTTGTACTACAATATGGATCACAAAACAGACAACCCATCGGCGCACTGACAGCAAAAATTCAGCAGAGAAGTGACGGGCAGCAGAACGCCGCCCGCATCAGAGGAGGGTTACAGCACTAGCTCTTCAATGGCGTGCGCGACACCATCTTCCATATTGGTCTTGGTCACGAACTGCGCAATCTGCTTCACGGAATCAATCGCATTGCCCATCGCCACGCCGGTGCCGGCGTATTCAATCATCGCCAGATCGTTTTCCTGATCGCCAATCGCCATCACTTCTGACGGCTGCAGGCCGAGTTTCTCCGCCAGCATTTTTACGCCGTAGCCTTTGTTGACCAGCGGATTAAGGATTTCGAGATAGTAAGGTGCACTTTTCAGAATGGTATAACTGTCGCGGGCGCGCGCCGGTAAGGCGGCGATGGCTTTATCCAGTAGCTCCGGTTTATCGATCATCATCAGTTTCGGGAAGCGCGTCGCCGGGTCCATCTCTTCTACGGCGCGATAGCGCACCGGAATGCCGGTCAGGCTGGCTTCGTGAATGGTGTATTCACTGATGTCTTTATTTGGCGTGTAGAGGAAGGATTTGTCGAACGCCTGAAAATGTACCCCAAGGTCGCGCGCCAGCTGCTCCAGGTAGAGATAGTCATCAAAGCCAAGCGTCTTCTCAGCCACCACCTCACCGCTGTCCGCGCTGTGCGCCAGTGCGCCGTTGTTGCTGATGCAATACTGCCCCGGCTGACGCAGATCCAGCTCCATCAGGTAGCGCTCCACACCAACAAACGGGCGTCCGGTGGCCAGCACGATCGACACACCTTTATCCCGCGCCCGGCCAATCGCCGCTTTGACGCCCGCCGTGATTTCGTGCTGCGGATTCAGCAGCGTGCCGTCCATATCGATCGCAATCAGTTTTATCGCCATAACGTCCTCGGTTAATTCAGGGTCTGGCTTTAATGCTAGCGCGATTCAGCTCACATTGACCAGTTAATCGGCAGATAACGCCTGTCATGCTTTGTGCAGCATTATCCAGTTTGAGCATTTGGTGTTTTACTTCTGCTGATTCGCTTGATCATATAAGTTATTGCTTATAAATTACTATAAGCAATCACTTATATGGAGATTGCGTTATGTGGGAAATCATTTTTACCGACACCTTCCGGGAATGGTTGCGGGCACAGGACAACAAACTGAAAAAACGCATCGCTGCGGCCCTGTTAAACCTGCAGCATTATGGCCCGTTGCTGCCACGGCCCTATGCCGATACGGTTAACGGATCACGCTTTCACAACATGAAAGAACTGAGAATACAGTACGCTGGTCAGCCAATTCGGGCGCTATACGCATTCGACACGCAACGCAAAGCGGTCATTTTGTGTGCTGGCAATAAATCCGGAGACAAACAATTTTATGCGCGGATGATATGCCTTGCAGATCAATTGTTCACGGCTTACCTCAATAACGCAGAGGAAAATCATTCATGAACGACTTACAAAAATTTATCGAGAGTGAG
Source organism: Pantoea sp. Morm (assembly GCF_016643525.1). Taxonomy (NCBI): domain Bacteria; kingdom Pseudomonadati; phylum Pseudomonadota; class Gammaproteobacteria; order Enterobacterales; family Erwiniaceae; genus Pantoea; species Pantoea sp. Morm. Next base: position 87,656 of record NZ_VOQX01000010.1, read on the forward strand.
TTTACTGAAGCTGAGCAAGCTGACATTCAGCTGATGGCAGATGAGCTGATTCTCGAAACCGGCCTGCAACTGCTGCGGGAAGAGTTAGCGTTATCGCAGAGAACCGTTGCGGAAGCGATGGGCGTTAAGCAGCCGCGTATCACGCAAATTGAGCAGGGCGGCGCCGATCAGCGTTTGATCACCATTAAGCGCTACATTGAAGCGATGGGCGGCAAGCTAAGCCTGCTGATTGAAATGCCGGACGGCTCGGGTGGAAGAATTCTGCGCGTTTAATAAAACAAAAAACCCTTCCCGTTTGGGAAGGGTTTTGCGATATCAGATATCGATGTTGGCGGCTTTCAGCGCGTTCTCTTCGATGAAGGCGCGGCGCGGTTCAACCGCATCGCCCATCAGCGTGGTGAACAGCTGGTCGGCGGCGATGGCGTCTTTGATGGTGACGCGCAGCATGCGGCGGCTGTCCGGATCCATGGTGGTTTCCCACAGCTGATCCGGGTTCATCTCGCCCAGACCTTTATAGCGCTGCACTGACAGACCGCGGCGCGACTCTTTCACCAGCCAGTCAATCGCCTGCTCGAAGCTGGCAACCGGCTGACGGCGCTCGCCACGCTCGATGTAGGCATCCTCTTCAATCAGACCACGCAGATGCGCGCCGAGTGCACAGATTTTGCGGTATTCCGCGCCGTCAATGAACTCGCTGTCCAGCGGATAATCGGTATCAACACCGTGAGTACGCACGCGCAGCACCGGCTCAAAGCGCTGCTGTTCGCGGTTTTCCCGCACCTGTGCCACATAGCTGCTGCCATGCGCTTCGCGCTCGTTCAGGTAAGCCACCAGGCTCTCCAGCCATGCGGTCACTGCTGTCTGATCGCTGAGATCGCTCAGGGTTGGATGATAAACCAGCGCGCGCAGCAGCGCAGACGGGAAGCGGCGCTCCATACGCTTGATCATCTTCTGGGTGCTGTTGTATTCCGCCACCAGGCTTTCCAGCGGCTCGCCGCCCAGCGCCGGTGCGCTGGCGTTGGTGTGCAGCGTGGCGCCGTCCAGCGCGATGGCAATCTGATACTGATCCATCGCGTCGTCATCTTTAATGTACTGCTCCTGCTTGCCCTTCTTCACCTTGTACAGCGGTGGCTGCGCGATGTAGACGTGGCCACGCTCGATGATTTCCGGCATCTGGCGATAGAAGAAGGTCAGCAGCAGCGTACGGATGTGCGAACCATCGACGTCCGCATCGGTCATGATGATGATGCTGTGATAGCGCAACTTGTCCGGGTTGTACTCATCGCGGCCGATACCGCAGCCCAGCGCGGTGATCAGCGTGGCAACTTCCTGTGAAGAGAGCATTTTGTCGAAACGCGCTTTCTCCACGTTAAGGATTTTACCTTTCAGCGGCAGAATCGCCTGGTTCTTACGGTTACGTCCCTGCTTGGCGGAACCGCCTGCAGAGTCACCCTCCACCAGGTAGATTTCAGACAGCGCCGGATCGCGCTCCTGACAGTCCGCCAGCTTGCCCGGCAGGCCCGCCAGGTCCAGCGCGCCTTTACGGCGGGTCATTTCACGTGCACGACGTGCGGCTTCACGCGCACGCGCGGCATCGATGATTTTACCGACCACGATTTTGGCGTCAGACGGATTTTCCAGCAGGTATTCGCTCAGCAGTTCGTTCATCTGCTGTTCCACCGCCGATTTCACCTCGGAAGAGACCAGCTTGTCTTTGGTCTGAGAGGAGAATTTCGGATCCGGCACCTTGACCGAAACCACTGCCACCAGCCCTTCACGCGCGTCGTCACCGGTAGCGCTGACTTTGGCTTTTTTGCTGTAACCTTCTTTATCCATGTAGGCGTTGAGCGTACGCGTCATCGCCGCGCGGAAACCGGCAAGGTGCGTTCCGCCGTCGCGCTGCGGAATATTGTTGGTGAAGCAGTAGATGTTTTCCTGGAAACCGTCGTTCCACTGCAGCGCAACTTCGACGCCGATACCGTCTTTTTCGGTGGAGAAGTAGAACACATTCGGGTGAATCGGGTTCTTGTTGCGGTTGAGATATTCAACGAACGCTTTGATACCACCTTCATAGTGGTAATGGTCGTTTTTATCGTCGCGCTTGTCTTCCAGGCGAATCGACACGCCGGAGTTAAGGAATGACAGCTCGCGCAGACGCTTCGCCAGGATTTCATATTCAAAATCGGTGACGTTGGTGAAAGTATCGTGGCTCGGCCAGAAACGCACGCGCGTACCGGTAGCGTCGGTATCGCCGGTCACCGCCAGCGGCGCCTGCGGCACACCGTGCACGTAGGTTTGCTGATGCACTTTGCCGTCGCGACGAATGGTCAGTTCCAGCTTCTGCGACAGGGCGTTCACCACCGATACGCCGACGCCGTGCAGACCACCGGAAACTTTATAAGAGTTGTCATCAAACTTACCGCCGGCATGCAGTACTGTCATGATCACTTCGGCAGCAGAGACGCCCTCTTCCGGGTGGATACCGGTCGGAATACCACGGCCGTCATCCTGTACGGAGACAGAGTTGTCGGCATGGATGGTGACCACGATATCACTACAGTGGCCGGCGAGCGCTTCGTCGATGGCGTTATCCACGACCTCGAATACCATGTGATGCAGACCGGTGCCGTCATCCGTATCGCCGATGTACATACCCGGGCGTTTGCGTACCGCATCAAGCCCTTTCAGGACTTTGATACTTGAGGAGTCATAAGAATTCGACATCAACGTTTCTCGCTCATTTAATCTTCAGGTTGAACCGCTATTTTACCCTGTTCCACGCGGAACATCTTGCCCTTTTCGTCACTCATATCGATTACATGCTCGACACCAATGGCGCTGACAAACACCTGAGCCTGCGTGGCTTTCAGGCGTTCCGCCAGCAGGCGACGACGGGTGTCATCCAGCTCGGAGGCGAAGTCGTCAATCAGGTATAAACAGCGACGTCCGCTGCTGCGCGTCAGGTACTCGCCCTGCGCTAACCGCAACGCACACATCAGCAGCTTTAACTGACCGCGTGAGAGTAAATCTTCCACCGGCGTGCCTTCAGCACGAATCCGAAAATCGGCTTTGTGCGGACCGCTGGCGGTGTAGGTGAGCGCGCGATCGCGCTCGAAGTTGCGCTCCAGCAGCTCGCCGAAGTCGCTCTCTTTGTCCCAGCCACGCTGGAAGGAGAATGACAGGGCAAACTCCGGTAAAAACTGGCTGCAGGTAGCGGTGATTTCGCTGGCAATGGCCGCACTGTATTCGGCGCGCCAGGCGCTGATCTGTTCTGCCAGCGGCACCAGCTCCTGATCCCATGGCCGGATCTGGCTGTAGCGCGCGACCTGGCGCAGCGCCGCGTTGCGCTGTTTCAGCAGGCGACGCAGATTGCTCCAGGCCAGAAAGAAACCGGGATAAGCATGAAAGCAGCCCCAGTCGATGTAGGCTCTACGGTATTTGGGGCCGCCGTTGAGCAAAGTAAACCCCTCTGGCGTAATCAGCTGCATCGGCAGCAGCTGCGCCAGCTCGGCAACTTTATGGCCGTCGCTGCCGTCGATGCGGACTTTGCTGTCGCCGGCGCGGTTTTTACTCAGGCCGACCGCCAGCTCGCGCTCGCTGCCTTCAATCCGCCCGTGCAACACAAACGCGTCCTGATCGTGACGAATTACGCGTCCGGCCTGCAAACTGCGGAATGCGCGGCCGTGGCCCAGCGTATAAATCGCCTCCAGCACGCTGGTTTTACCGCTGCCGTTGGCGCCCACAAGAAAATTAAAGCCCGGCGCCAGCGTGAGATCGGCCTGCTCGATATTACGAAAATCTTTAATCAGGAGGCGGGTTAAAGCCATGAATCAATCCAGCCAGAGGGAGTTGCCTAACATTAACAATCCAGGCCGTTGGCGGCGCAGGCAGTCTGGCCACGGCCAGCGCGCAGGCCCTGGGAGCATACTGAAGTATGTGACCAGGGGCGAGCACTGCCCGGGACCAGAATGGCAAGTAAGCCAGGCCGATATTTTCTATTACAAACGCATGGGCATCACGACGTAGGCCGCAGCCGGACTGGCTACATCTTCAATCTGCACGCTGGAAACCGAATCCGTCAGCAGCAGACGCACGTTTTCGCACTTCAGCGCGTTCAGCACATCCAGCACGTAGCTGACGTTAAAACCAATCTCCAGCTCGGTGCCGCTGTACGACACATCCAGCATCTCTTCCGCCTCTTCCTGCTCCGGGTTATTGGCGGTGATGCGCAGCTGATTTTCGGTGATATAGATGCGAACGCCGCGGAACTTCTCGTTCGACAGGATTGCCGCGCGGGCAAAAGCCTGTTTCAGCAGATCGCAGCCCGCTTCCAGCGCTTTGTCAGGATTCTTCGGCAACACACGGCGATAATCCGGGAAACGGCCATCAACCAGCTTCGACGTAAAGATGAAGTCGCCGACATGCGCGCGAATGTTGCTGCTGCCAATCTGCACCTGCAGCGGCGTTTCACCGCCGTCCAGCAGACGAACCAGCTCAATCACACCTTTACGCGGTACGATCACCGAATGGTTCGGCAGCGCCTGGCCGACAGGCATCGAACAGACCGCCAGACGGTGACCGTCAGTGGCAACGGTGCGCAACTCTTCGCCTTCGGTCTCAAACAGCATGCCGTTGAGATAGTAACGCACATCCTGATGCGCCATGGAGAACTGCGTGGCTTCAATCAGGCGTTTGAGCGTGGCCTGCGGCAACGTGAATTCCACTTCGCTCTGCCAGTCGTCGAGATTTGGGAAGTCGCTGGCTGGCAGCGTCGACAGCGAAAAGCGGCTGCGGCCGGAGCGCACCAGCATGCGGTCACCTTCCAGCGTCAGACTGATCTCTGCGCCTTCAGGCAGACCACGGCAGATATCAAGAAACTTACGCGCCGGGACGGTGGTCGCGCCCGATTCGTGCGGCTGGGTCAGCGCCACGCGCGCCACCATCTCCATCTCAAGATCGGTACCGGTCAGCAGCAGCGTGCCTTCATTCACCTGCAGCAGTAAATTTCCGAGGATCGGCAGCGTCGGGCGTCCGCCAAGCGGGCCACTCACCTGTTGCAGCGGCTTCAGCAACTGCTCACGTTCAACAATAAATTTCATATGCGTCAGGAAGATAATGTTCGAATGAGGTTAGAGAAATCTTCTTTGATGTCGTGGCTCTCTTCACGCAGCTGCTCGATTTTACGGCAGGCATGAAGCACGGTGGTATGGTCACGGCCACCAAACGCATCGCCAATTTCCGGCAGGCTGTGGTTGGTGAGCTCTTTGGCCATTGCCATCGCCATTTGACGCGGACGCGCCACCGAGCGCGAACGGCGCTTCGACAGCAAATCCGCCACTTTAATTTTGTAGTACTCGGCCACCGTCTTCTGGATGTTGTCGATGGTTACCAGCTTTTCCTGCAGTGCCAGCAGGTCGCGCAGCGCTTCGCGCACAAAATCGATGGTAATGGCACGCCCGGTAAAGTTGGCATTGGCAATCACGCGATTAAGTGCCCCTTCCAGCTCACGCACGTTAGAGCGCAGACGCTTGGCAATAAAGAAGGCCACTTCGCCCGGCAGACGGATGTCGTTTTCGTCCGCCTTTTTCATCAGGATCGCGACACGCGTCTCCAGCTCAGGCGGCTCGATCGCCACGGTTAATCCCCAGCCAAAGCGTGATTTCAGACGATCTTCCACCCCGTTGATCTCTTTCGGGTAACGATCCGAGGTCAGGATGATCTGCTGATTACCTTCCAGCAGCGCGTTGAAGGTGTGGAAAAACTCTTCCTGCGAGCGCTCTTTATTGGCAAAGAACTGAATATCATCGATCAGCAGCGCGTCCACCGAACGGTAGTAGCGCTTAAACTCCTCGATGGCGTTGTTCTGCAGCGCTTTCACCATATCCTGCACGAAGCGTTCAGAGTGCATATAAACCACTTTGGCATTCGGCTTGCGCGCGATGATGCCATTGCCCACCGCGTGCAGCAGGTGCGTTTTGCCGAGGCCAGTGCCGCCATACAGGAACAGCGGGTTATAAGCGCCGCCAGGATTATCCGCCACCTGACGTGCCGCCGCGCGCGCCAGCTGGTTGGATTTACCCTCAACGAAGTTGTCGAAGTTGTGGCGATTATTCACGTTCGAGCGGTAGGTCACATCAGCCGGTGCCGGAACCGAATCCCAGCTCGGGCGCAGCGGCTGTGCCGGTGCCGGACGATTCTCAGCCGGTGCGGGCGCGCTGACGCTGCTGGCCATGGCGGGTTGCGTAGCAGCCACCGGCGCAGCCGGGCGCGTACCGACCTCAAAACGCAGCAGCGGCACGTTCGCACCGCAGAATTCATTCAGCAGCCCATTGATACTATTGAGATATTTATCCCGAACCCAGTCGAGTACAAACCGATTTGGTGCATACAAGGCCAGCGTATTGTCGTTCAATTCAGCCTGCAGCGGACGAATCCACATGCTGAATTCGGTGGCAGGAAGCTCATCCTGCAAACGGGCAAGACACTGTTGCCAAAGCGTAAGTGACACGGCGGACTCCACTCGTACAAAATCGATAAGAATTTCAG
>NZ_VOQX01000100.1:0-14629 GCF_016643525.1 Pantoea sp. Morm
TGTTTTATACCGGGAAGATTGTACTGGCGCTGGATAATCCCACCGTTGTTGTGATCACTGACCGTAACGACCTGGATGATCAGCTATTCGGTACATTCTCTTCCGCGACACAGTTACTTCGTCAGACACCTAAACAGGCTGACAACCGGGAAGAACTCAAAGAATATTTGCGCGTAGCCTCTGGTGGTGTGGTGTTTACTACCATTCAAAAATTCCAGCCTGATGATGGTAGCAATATCTATGAGTTGCTATCAGACAGAACCAATATTGTCGTTATCGCTGATGAAGCCCACCGATCTCAGTACGGTTTCAGCGCCAAAGAAGTTGACGTGAAAGACAGTGAAGGCAACGTAACAGGAAAACGTACTGTTTATGGCTTTGCCAAATATATGCGTGATGCCTTACCCAACGCGACCTATCTGGGCTTTACCGGAACGCCCATAGAAAAAACGGACGTTAACACACCTGCTGTTTTTGGTAACTATGTTGATATCTACGATATCTCACAGGCCGTTGAAGACGGTGCAACCGTGCGTATCTTCTATGAAAGCCGTCTGGCGAAAATTGCCATCAGTGATGAAGGCCGACAGCTTATTGAAGACTTTGACGATGAGTTTAACGAGGATGAACTGACGCTTACCCAGAAAGAACGTTCTAAATGGGCCAGAATCGAAGGTTTGATTGGCAGTTCAAAACGCATTAAAGCCATTGCAGCGGATATGGTTCAGCACTTTGAGCAGCGCTTAAAGTCCAACGCCGATCATGGCAAGGGTATGATTGTATCCATATCCCGCCGTATTGCCGCTGAATTGTATAAGGAAATCGTCGCCCTTAAACCTGAGTGGCACAGTGATGATTTAAATGACGGCGTAATAAAAGTCGTCATGACGTCTTCTGCTGCTGACGGGCCAGAAATCGCTAAACACCATACCACCAAAAAAGAACGACAGGTTCTGGCTAACCGAATGAAAGACGATGACGACAAGCTGAAACTGGTGATAGTGCGTGATATGTGGCTTACCGGCTTTGACGCTCCCAGCATGCATACCCTCTATATTGACAAACCGATGAAAGGCCACAACCTGATGCAGGCCATTGCCCGTGTCAACCGTGTGTATAAGGATAAAATCGGCGGTCTGGTGGTTGACTATCTGGGCATTGCCTCTGATTTAAAAGAAGCCCTCTCGTTCTACTCTGACGCAGGTGGACGCGGTGATCCAGCCGAAGTTCAGGAAGAAGCCGTGACGCTCATGCAAGAAAAGCTGGAAATCCTGGAAGGCATGATGCATTGCTACGATTACAAAGCCTACTTTACGGCAACGACTTCACAACGCCTGACGATTATCCTTGAATCAGAAAACCACATTTTAGGGCTGGATAACGGCAAAGGGAAAATGCGTTTCCTTGCTGCCGTTACTGCTATGTCCCAGGCATTTGCTCTGGCAACACCACATGATAAAGCTATGGAAGCGGCACCCGAAGTCGCATTCTTCCAGGCAGTGAAGGCTCGCCTGAATAAATTTACTGAAAACCCAGACGGCTCAGAAGAAGAACACAATGACAGTCTTGAAGTGCGGGTAAAACAGACTATCGATCAGGCACTGGTCACGGATAAAGTCGTGGATATCTTTGACGCAGCGGGAATACAGAAGCCGGATATCTCTGTGCTATCTGATGAGTTTCTCCAGGAAATGAAGGATTATCAGCACAGAAATATTGCTCTGGAAACGCTTAAAAAGTTGCTTGCTGATGAGATCAAGGTTCGCTCGAACCAGAGTATCACACAAGGGAAAAAACTGATTGATATGCTGACCTCTGCAATCAATGGCTACCAGAACAAGGTACTGACCGCAGCAGAAGTAATCGATGAACTCATCAAGCTTGCCAAAACTATCCAGGAATCCGACAGCCTTGCAAGCCAACTAAACCTTAGCACTTATGAATACGCCTTTTATTCTGCTGTTGCCGATAACGACAGCGCTCGTGAACTGATGCAAAAGGAAAAACTACGAGAATTGGCAGTCGTCCTGACGGAGGCTATCCGCAACAATGTGAGTCTGGACTGGACAGTGAAAGAAGCGGCAAGAGCGAAAATTCGCGTGGTGGTAAAACGTCTGCTCAAAAAATATGGCTATCCGCCTGATATGTCATTGCTGGCTACGGAAACTGTTTTGAAGCAGGCTGAGTTGTTAGCAGGGGAACTAGGCAAGTGATTTACCTTGTTTTAGATATCCAAACTATTTTAAGTTTTTACAGGAGAAGCTGATGGATAGCAGACCATATCTTAAAACAGTGCTATATATATTATCACTGTGGCTTCTATTTTTATCATTATTAATCATGTCCTACGATAAGGTTCTGATAAAGAATTCGTGGGACTATATTTTTTCTGAAAATTTCTCTTTCCCGACCTCGTCATTGAGAGTAAGAAATATCGTTTTCATAGTTAGTTTGGTTTTCATCTTTATCGGTACAATTATTTTAATAATTCTTGCAAACAGTTTTGGTTCAGGCTGGTCTGTCGTATGTACTGTATCCGATATTAGCAATGAAAATCATGAGCATTTAGAGTTTTTAACTACATATATAATGCCCTTGGTATTTACTGATGTAGATAGTAAGCGAACCGTATTGAATTTAGGATTGATGATATTTGTTATCGGAGCGATATATGTAAAAACAAATAGGTTTTATTCAAACCCATCACTTGCAATACTCGGATTCAGAATATACAAAGCTAACGTTCATGACCGAGGTGTAAAAAAATGCACAGTAATCTGCCGAAGTGTTTTAAAGAGCACTGATATAATAAAGTATATAAAAATCGATGATGAAACTTATTTAGCTAAAATAGTGTAGAGGTCATGATATGTTCACTAACATTGAAAATATTTTACAATCTCAAAGTATTTCTGGTGAGGCTTTTTTTGTTGCTGACATTCAAGGTGCGATAGATATATTTAAGGTTAATCTTGAGCCTAATGCTGAAAATGAGCTAACCACCTCATTTTCTAAAAGCATAGTCAAAAATATTATTGAACCTAACAGAGGTAAAGCTACTGTTCCACTCGTATCTACTTTATTAGAAAGAGATAAACAAGTTTTCGAATATGATCACTTGGCAATTAATCACCTTCCATTTGAATTTACTAAAATGAACGATGTGTTAAATTTTGGGGTTAATGGAAATGCAAAACAGTTTAATTTTTCCACGCAAAGTCTTACGTCGGTAAAGGCAGTGATTTATCACCTTTGTGATGGTAATGGAAACAGCGTAGTTATTTACCAACATAAATACCCCGTCTCTTTACATAAGAAAACGAAAAAATCATTCTTGAGTTTAAATGGCAGAACCTTAGACAAGGTAACTCATGACTGCATTGATATAAATGATACTGTTGACTTTTTCCTCTTTCAGAATAAGTATTACGCATAAAATATTAAATTGCTTGAAAGAATGTATGGCTTAGAAAGTGTAATAGATAATCTTGCAAACAGCTCAACACCATTAATAATAAATCTTGGTATTGTTAACACACAAGGTATGCAAGTACCGCTAGATATTTTCAAGGATATGTATAAAGACAGAGCATTTATGCGTAGACTTGCTATGGTCTCAAAAGGGAACTTAGTAAAAACGGGAGTCTCAATTCCTCAAATACAGCAAGTCATGCAAAAATTCCCTGTATTTCAACGGAACATTGATCTAACCGGAGGGTTAATAAATCTTAAAACAAAAGACCAAAAAAGATACTTCATACGACTACTTAATAACGAAGCATCATTTGCCGCGCTTGACAACTCTCCCTTTCTTGCTGTTGAGAAGGATTCTGCCGCCTAAATTGAGGAAAACATTAAGAGAAGCATCCTCAATCTGTATATTATAAGAGGATGCTTTTCAATTAAATTAATGTTTATTGTATTACCCCACCTTTTATTTTAATCACCTTCCATGCCATGTTGCCATTATTATGTGTATTAAACGTCCTGTCGCCAATATCATAAACAACACCTGTAATCGTGATCTTTTGCCCTTTCTTAATTTTCAGGATATCGTCATCCTGACCTTGATAGTAAGTCAGCAGTACAGCCCCTCCGCAATATTTCGTATCAGCCGTATGGAAGATAATAGCGTAGGTTTTATGGTCTCGCTGCGCACCCAAGTATTTCATCGTGTCGTAAGCTTCCTGCGCTTCTAATACAGTGGCATTGCTGATGCTGATCTTCTTGCCAATCCAGTTCTTTTTACCTGCCATAGCGTTTGCTTCATAATCACGGCAAATAACGCCTAAACCGTTAACGGTGTTCACAAGAAGATTATCAGAGGCAAGTGTTGTGCTCTTACTGTTTGATGGGCTTAAAGCCCCGCTCAGAGAAGATAAGGAAGAATTGATTGACTCCCCTACTTTCCCGGTTGCGTCAGACAACTGTTGACAACCTGCGAGCGTAAAAGCGGCAGATGCTAATAAAGCCGTGATCGTTTTATTCATTTTAAAAAACCTGTACAGGATTATAAAAAACTCACTGCCCTGAGTTTGTCATTCAGAACAGTAAGTGATGGTGTTTTTCCCTGATGTTGGTAAAGCCATTAACGTGCGGTCGGACGAACCCAACTGACTTTATCTTTGGTTTTAAATTTCAGAATCAGTAAGGGGCCAAGCATCAACGCGAGCAAAGTTATCACCATTACTGGCGTGGATTTGGTTAGATAGGCCATGACAAATCCCGCTGGAATACCAATAATCGTTCCAACGGCTACCAACCCCTTCATAGTCTGCTGGCTGACGTAGCCTTTAACCCTCTCAGCACCACATCCCCTACACACTGACACTTGCTCCTTTACTTCTGTACCGCAAAATGGACATTCTGACATGCTCTTTTCCTCGCCAGATAAACTCTAAGTAATTGATATAATTGATCTGAAGCAAGGGACTGTCATATCGTTTTTATCGATCAAATCCATAACACACGATAGCTATGAACTATCAAAAAAAATATATCGATCGATTTAAACAATTAATTACCGATCGATTTCTGATTATTAATCGCCATAACCTATCAATAATTGCATATCGATCGATTTTACAGATCAAATTGTTGACTTTTCAATAATGAAACGCGATTGGTTCAAGAAAGCCTAAGAGCGTATAGCCCTATGACCAGTTTCGTTAGCAGGCGGGAAGCAACGCAGCCATACGACCTGATAGCCACATGAAGAGCAATTATACTTCACACTACCAACCCTGTTATCAAACATAAAACGGATATGTTCAATCTGGCTGATGAAGTCAGCTTCCATTTATGTATTCTGGTATTTTTTTCATTACCTTATCCTACTTCCCATCCTGGAATGCTTCGATTCCGTTAAAATATAGGATTTAACAAATGACAGGCGATCACCGTTGAACATAAAATCTGGATTAATAAAGTAGTAATTCTGGATCATGGTTTCCGCAATAAAGTTTTTCTCCACCAGTTCTTTCATTCCTTTGAAATAAGTCGTTCTTGATATTTTCACTACCGTTTTATCTACAATATCATACGACATTAAAATTGTGTCAGTATCCTTTTGCTCTTGCATTGCTCTGTACAGTATTTCGAAAACCTTTGTTCCTGCCGAAGATAACTCAGTGATCGCTCTGACGCCATTTACATAAAGTTTTAAAAATTGTGTTCTATCTACTTCCTGATATTGAAAAAAACCAGCCCCACCTAAACATTCTCCTGTATTCTCATTGACAACCATCAGTCTGTCTTTCCCTGTTGATATTCTTTTGACCCCGCCTTTTGTATTATTGCTCGCAGACATTATAAATGGGTTTTTCACATGGCGTTGTAATCCTCTTCTTGATTTATTGGTTATCTCCTGTGTCATTTTATTTTCCTTTTATTATTGTTATTAGCTTTTAATTAACATATTTATTCCATTAGTCAATACTTAAAGTAAATTTATTTTTAAATAAATAGTATTTCAAGTATCAAAGACAGACACTTGAAGTATCAAAATATTATTTAAAAATGAACTTAACAATATCAAATGAGAATAAGAACCGATTATAGTCCCCAAACCACGGACTTTAAGTCCCCAGATCGCGAACTTTGTTTTAAGCTATATCTGGGCTGAGGGCAGTTTCCTTCTTCATTATTAATATAGAGCGAAGCGAAAGATGATTATCACTGTTTTTCAAGAGGTAAAATATCTGATGGTCTTCTTTCATTTTATGTAACCCTACACGGATTTTATTCCGTGTCATTGGGCTTCATTTTTAGTTAAAGAACCGACGCAACTTTCAGGTTGCGTCATTGGGTTCAAAGGATTTGATCATAATTCTTCTTTAACCAAAACACACATAGTCCCTGACTCATGCTTCTTTGCCCTTTGAGGGGGCAACCAGCAGGTCAGGACGTAACTATTATCTTTTCTTTTTAGCTTTACAGACCATATCGAGCAAGCCCTCGATATGGTTACTATATTAATTTTTTCATACAGCATATTCGCCTGCTCATATGCTGCTTTAAAATTAAAACCTTTGATAAGGAAGCTGTCTTGATTTCGCTGCTCGCTCAATCGCTATGCGCTCACGCGCACTGAAAACTTAAATGACATTGATTTCAAAATGAGACTATTTTCTTCATCGTGTGAAGACTTTTCTTCATTTTAAGGCCGAAAAATGAAGTAATCACTTCATCAGGTGAAGAAAAAATTTTTTAAAGTTAAATCAAAAGGGCGAGAGCCTGGGTTTTAGCGATTGAGCGCATTAGCGAAATCAAGACCAGCCATTTATCCAAGGTTTTTAATTTTCGCCTAGTGCGAGCAAGCGAGCATTTAGCTCAGAAAAAATGTTACTAATAGCAATCAGCCCATACAGGCATTGCTGGTTGCCCCTTGGAGGCAAATAAGAAAATGCGCGGTTATATTGTTCGTTAATGAATAAAGAACATATTCCGAATGAACCTCAATAGCACAATAGAAAGTTGTGCAGGGTTCTGTACATAATTAATCTAAGCAAATATTTTCCATAATTATCAAATCTGGCGGAACATCCAGTTTAAGAAAACTTTCTCCAGTATTCGAATACCTCTTATAGCAGCCGCTTCCTGAATTATTCTGTACTAATAAAGGATATGAAATTCGTGGATCATATTCTCACCTCGTATCTTCAAATTTTCATAAACAAACGCCTGCACAAGGCGCTCGTCTATTTCTGTTTTCTTTTTTAATCCAGATCTGTATTACTCAATACGGAAACACGTTACTTTAACTATGTTGCCATACTCTTTCCGAATTGCTTTCCTTATAAAATCGTGTAATTCCCCCTGTAGATTTTTATCTGTATGGTAATCTGCATAAATCCTTTTTTTTGATAAAACAAACCCAGTCGTAGTTTTCTGTATAAATTCATGCACGACAAGCTCCACATTCTTCATCAAACTCATATTGTTTGAAAACGCCCTGCGAAATTCCGGGCTTAACACAAACTGAGTAAATACACGCATACTATCATTATTCATATTTTTCATAATCATTCCTGTTTTTAAGTTAAGATGAGCGTCATTAATACCAAATATAACTTCTATATTTTTTATAACTGTGCATTGTAATCAAAAAATAAATCGGTAATTTTATCGCCATAAATTTCACGCAATAACACCTCAATTGCTGTATTCATGGCTGTCATAGCACCATTCTTATCATTTAAAATATCCTTCCTCTTATAACCAGACTTAGTAAGCTCTTTTTCATAATAGAAATAATATTCTACAATTAAAGCTTCCATTTCTTTATATATAGCCAATTCATTACCATCAGTCCCAAATCTTCTTTTAAATTCAATTACGTTATTTTTACTCATAGCAATCTATTGTGTTTTTGTTTTTAATTGCGGCTGATTTATTACGTGATGTATTAATTAAGTTAACAAGCCATTCATCTATTTCACTTTCAATAAATGCAACAGCCCTCGCACCGATCTTCACTTGCGATGGGAATCGCTTCACATTTATAAGCGCATATATTGTGGTTTTACTGATACCCGTTCTTTTAATCACTTCCGGTAGACGAATAAGGTTTTCTTTTCTGTCAGACATGTTGATTTCTCCTCTGCTGTGTCAACGAGGAGAATTATATGGTGGGAGAAGGTCAGAGATGAGTGACAATCCGGACAGGTAACGGCTGCAACTTCCTGTCCGGGAGTTTGTTGAAGTTAGTCTTCTTCTGTTTCCGAGAGTTTCATGACGTCTGAAACTCTCCAGTTTTTTATCTCATTGTTTTTGTTGATATATAGATTGAACTGGCGCAAAAAGTCGACTTTTATAGCTTTCATCGCCAGCGGCCTGTCTGTGTCCTTGATATGGTGTGCATGTCGGATTCGATTGTCGTCGTCATCATCCGTATAAAGTAACCGGGAGAGGCGGTCATCTGCCATGCGCAGATTGTTTTTTGCAGCCCATACGATAATATCCAGCATAGGTATGATACGGTAGTTAATGAGCTTTTTAATGGTGCCATGACCAAAGCGAACCGGTTCCGGTGGAGATTCGGGTATACCTTTAAATCTTCTCCATTGCGGTAAAGCGGCCTTTATAGACTCCGCGATTTCCTGATCGGTTCCATTCGCCAAATCCACTTCAAGAAGTATGCTTGTTGGAAATTTATCTTCCATCGCCTCTGTTATCACCTTTCCTGAGTGAGCCAGATTGATACGGTACGTGTTATCTCCAATCCAGTAGTACATCTCATTCAGCATGGCCGTCACGCTGATTTGAGCCAGCCTTTCTGTCGTAGTGAAAAAGAAGTGTGGGGGCTGGTAAAGACGCACATCAGGGTTCATGTTTTTTACCATCTCGGACGTGACCAGAAATGGCTTTCCTGACACGATCTGTCCATAAAACATACCTAAAAACTGTTTTTCCTCCTCATCCGGATTCTCTTTAAAGAAAAGTGTTCTCACCCAGATTTCATAGTACAGCTCCTGCAACGTCAGGGAGTCAAACTTCCGGTAAGTATCTATATCCAGCCACTTCCTGATTTTTTTGTTAAATTCCGAAGACCAGTTCTTCATCATCACCACCCTTACCCATTGCCATGACCCGATACTATCAGTGCGGCAGTCGTTCAACTACCGCTGTAAACAACCTGGGCAATTTGACAGAAGGTGGAAAAAAGGGTAACAGTTCGATAGCGTTCGCCAGAGAACGGTGAAGTAAATAATTGATTAAAATTGACTTTTTATCCTTCACAGATAAAAATGATGGCATAAATGATGTAACAAAATCACTATATAAATAAATTATCATTATTAAACAGGAGATTAAATTAGTGTTCGAGTCCAGTCAGAGAGCCAGATTTAAAGAAGCCCGCTCAGGGAAACCTGAGCGGGCTTTTTGTTATTGCGTGACGGCTAAACCTCCGTCCAGCCGCGCAGCAGGTTGTGGTACATATTCAGCAGCGACAGCAGTTCTTCGCTGTCACCGTGGCGCGCTTTCAGGCTCTGAATGTTGCGGTCCAGTTCAAACAGCATCGCGCGTTGCTTATCATCGCGCACCATCGACTGAATCCATAAAAACGAGGCGACCCGCGCGCCGCGCGTGACTGGCGTGACGCAGTGCAGGCTGCTGGAAGGATAAAGCACCAGGTCGCCCGCCGGCAGTTTTACGCGGTGCTGACCGTAAGTATCCTCGATCACCAGTTCCCCGCCCTCGTAACTGTCGGGTTCACACAGAAACAGCGTGGCGGAGAGATCGGTACGCATCCAGCCGGCCGCGCCATTGTGGCGTACCGCACCATCAACGTGAAAACCGTAGGTTTCCCCCTGCTGATAACGGTTGAACAGCGGCGCAGAAAGCGTGCGCGGCAGCGCGGCGGCAAAGAATAGCGGATGGCTATTCAGTGCCTGAAGCACTGCAGCCTGCAGCCGATCGTAAAGTGGCGTACCGGTGTCAATCTGCTGGTTATTTTTTACGGTCGCGCCCTGGCTGCCGACCGTCGCCCGTCCGTCAACCCAGTCAGCCTGCTGCAGCTGGGTGGTAAAGTGCGCCAGCTGTTCAGCGTTGAGCACGGCAGGAATGTGATACATCATCGCGGAGTTCTCGCCATTAAGCGTGGAGCGCGAACGCCCCACGGTTGACCATCAGAAATGCACGTTAGCCGTCAACAGGAAGGTACGCGGCTCGCCCGGATGATAGCGGTAGCCACTCTTGTTGATCGATGCCACATAGTTAGTATCAAACAGGTTATACACGTTGAGCTGCAGGTCGAGGTTATTGTTGACCTTATACCCAAGCTTCGCGTCAGCCACCCAGTAGCCTTCGGTGTGATCCGGCGTGCCCACGGCCCCATCGCTGCCGCGACGCAGGCTGCCAACATAACGTGCGCCCGCGCCCACCGACAACGCATCAGTGGCCTGATAGTTGGTCCACAGCGTAAAGGCGTGCTTCGGCGTATAGGCCAGCGCGGATGAGCCATCCTGCGCCACGCTGGCACCTTCACGCACCGACGCGTGCTGCATGGTGTAACCGGCAATGATTTCCCAGTCTGGCGTTATGTTGCCGGTTGCTGAGAGTTCATAGCCTTCCACGCGCTTCTTGCCGGTTTGCGAGTAAGTGCCGTCATCATTGGCATCGACCTCATTTTCGATGTCGGTGCGGAACAGTGCGGCGTTCAGCAGCAGCCGCTTGTCCAGCACCTGCCACTTGGTGCCCACTTCGCTGGATTTGGCCTTCTGCGGTTTAAAATCGGTACGGTTGGCGCTGTTGCCACTGCCACCCGCCGCCAGCGCGAAGCTGCTGCCACCCGGTGGCTGCTGGGAGATGGCGTAATTCACATACAGGTTGCCCTGTTCGGTCAGACGATAGAGCGCCCCCGCTTTCCAGTTCACCAGATTGCCGGATTTCGCCGTGTCCACCGTGGTCACCGGCGTATTACGCGCCACGCCCGCCGGACAAGCCAGCGCGCCGCGTCCGGTGCCGCCACAGGCCGTCGCGCTGTCGTACTCGGTATGGTAGTTGTCGAGACGAATACCGCCGTTCAGCTCAAAGTCAGGGGTAATCGCCAGCGTATCAAATGCATAGATGCCAAACGTGTCAGTCTGCCCGTTAGCGTTCGCACCGTTGCGGTCCAGACCGCCAATCGAAATGCTGCTGATGGGATGGTAGATATTCACCGCAGGTGGGGTCAGCGCGTTGACGCCATAGGTGGTCTGGTTTTCACGCGTGAACTCTACGCCCGCACTCACATCATGCCCGACGGAACCGGTGGCAAATTTCGAGGTGATATTGGTCTGGTTGGTGAGAATACGGTTGCTGATATCTTTGGTGTTTGCCAGGCGCGACCAGCGCCAGCTGCCAACATCGTTCGGGTTGGGTGCAGTAATGTTACTGGCTCCGCCCATCACCGCCGTCAGCAGATACTCCTGCTTCACCCGTGACCAGCGCGTGGTGTTGCGCAGCGTGGTGTTATCGCTCAAATCGTGTTCAAAGCGCAGCGTGGCACTGTCGGTAGTCGATTTGTCGAAATCAGAATCGGTGCCGTAGTAGTTGCTGGTGGCGACCTTGCCGGAATTGTTCAGCGCAGCATACGCGGCAGACGGTGCCGAATAGCCTGGCAGGCCAACGGTCGGAATACCGCCGTCCGGTGTGTTGTTCTGGTGGAAGTGCAAATAGTTGACGTACAGCCGCGTTGCGGTGTCCAACCCCAGCGCCAGCGAAGGCGCGACGCCATAACGCTCGTTCTGGATGTTGTCACGCGCCGCATCATGGGTTTTCTCACCCATCAGGTTAAGGCGAAACGCCGCATTGTCGTTGATTGCCTGGTTGTAATCGAGCGTGCCGCGGCGCATCCACGCGCTGCCGGCGCTGACTGACGCGTCAAGGCCGGTATCCAGCCGCGGTTGTTTGCTGATCATATTGATCGAGCCGGATGGTGCGCTGCGACCATAGTCAGTGCCGGAAGGCCCTTTGATCACTTCCACCTGCTGCGTGTTGAAGGTGTCGCGCGTGACGCTGGCGATGTCGCGAATGCCATCCACGTAAATGCTGTTGGAGGTATCGACACCGCGCATGTACACCGCATCGCCGGTGGTTGAGCTGCCGTTTTCCCCGGCATAAAACGCCCCGACGCCCGGCACGTTTTTCAGCGCGTCGGTCAGATTGGTGACGCCCTGATCTTTAATAACCTGATCCGGAATCACCGTCATGGTGCGGGTGGTATCCACCAGCGGACGGGTAAATTTGGGATCGGCCGAGGCATTTGGCGCGTACAGCGACGGCGTGCGCGCTTCAACCACTAATGTATCATCAGATTTTTTGCCGGAGTTATCGGCCCCCAGCGCCGCAGCCGGCGAAATACCAATACAAAGCCCGGTGAACAGGGTCAGCGAATTGAAGCTACCAAACGGCAGCTGGCGATTTTTATCCATGTTAAAAGGTGAGTTTCTTATCGTTATTAACGCACTCATTGTCTTAACCGCACCTGCCATTCAGGCATAGCACTGAATCAACACGGTTTTCCCAGACAACACCTAAATGATAACGCCAATGGTTATCATTTACTTTTATATTCTTACACGCGCGCTGCCGCTTGGGAATACTTTTCTTTACGTTAAAATTACGAAATCAATACAATTGAACAAACCGGCGGGACGTTACGGCAATTTTTTCATCAGGCGGGTAAACAGCATAAAAAAACCCGCTCGGCGTGAGCGGGTTTTTAGTCTGGCGTGCACAGTTCATTCCAGTAGCAATAGCGCATGCGCTGGTGGCGGCGGTTATCGTTCATAGTAGCGATACACGGAAGGATGAAACTCCACGCCGTACAGCTGGCTGATCGGGATCAGCAGATCGATATGCTCACCGGGGTCGAATTCGCGCCCGTCAGGGGTGGCGGCTTTGCTGGCTGCCAGACGCGCCAGCCACTGCTGCAGGATCTTCTTCATTGTCAGCTTCTCCATAAAAGGTTAACGCTGACAGTAAACCCCAGCCTGGACGCGGAACCAAACTACAAGTTATGCGTAGGATTACTGCATTTTGCATATCGGGGTGGCAACGGTGGCTGCGCCATGACGGTCACACTGAAGAGTGCCCCTACGGGCTGGGAGGCCCCCGGCAATGCCGCCCGCTGTTTACCTGATAGTCCCTGTGAAGCCCCCGGTTTTCAACGTCATAGCCCGCGAACCACTACCTAAATGAGAAGCAGTGGTGGCCCGGGCGGGCCGCCTGACCTGTCATGCACGCGCCTCTTTCAGCAACTGCTGAATCACCCTCTCCTGCTCTTCATAGTTACCTTCACCAAACGCGGTGTAGCGCAACTGGCCGTGTGCATCAAAGATGTAGTGCGCGGGCCAGTACTGATTACCAAAACGGTTCCAGATGCTGTAATGGTTATCCGCCACTACGGTGTAGGGCAGCTGCCAGCGCGTAATCGCGCGCTTCAGCGCCTTTTCATCGCGCTCCCACGGGTACTCCGGCGTGTGCACACCCACAACGACCAGCCCGTCACGTTGATACTTACTGGCCCAGTCGCGCACGTATGGCAGCGTATGCTGGCAATTAATGCAATCCCAGGTCCAGAAATCGACCAGTACCACTTTGCCCTTTAACGTGGCAGGCGTCACCGGTGCCCCGTTCAGCCACGCTGTGCCCCCCTCCAGCGACGGCAACGCGCTGCTGGTTTGCGGCAGGCTAACCGGCTCCAGGCGCACTTTGGGTGCCGGCGTGGTCAGCCACTGGCTCAGCTGCTGCTCCAGCTTCAGGGCAAAAGCGGGCGCTGCCTGCAGCTGGCTCTGTGAGCCGGTAACAATCACGCCCACCGAGGCGAGCATCAGCACGCCCGCCGCCTGACGCAGCCGCGCACTCATCGCCAGCCCCGGACGCAGTCGCGCTACCAGCGAGCGTCCGGCGAAATAGAGCAGCGCCAGCATCAGCGCGGCACCGCTGCCATACGCCAGCAGCAACACGCCAACCGACAGTGGATGATCGCCCACGACGGCCAGGCTGAGGATCGCGCCCAGCACCGGTCCGGCACAGGGCGACCACAGCAGACCGGTTGCCAGGCCCGCCAGCAGCGCGGCGAGCACCCCGCTACGCCGCTGGCTGGCATCGTTGAGGCGATTACCCAGCGCGACAAACGGCCGGATAACGCATTGGGCGATGCGCGTCGAGATTAACGTCAGTGCGGCTATCGCCAGGAACAACAGCGCCAGGTCGCGACCAATGCTGGTGACCTGACTGACCCAGTGGCTGGTAAGCGATACCAGCAGCGCCACCAGCGTGAACATCAGGACCATGCCGCTCAGCAGCGCCAGCAGCTGTCCGCGACGGCCGCGTACGCTGGCAAATACAAAAGGAATAATCGGTAAGGTACAGGGGCTGAGCAGCGTCAGCATCCCGGCGAGAAAAGCGATAAGCAGTGTCATAGGGAACCTCATACGGTGGATAAACGTCTGCGCGTCCGGCAGTACGTCTATTACATCCACCGCATGTGTTCAGGCTGTGTCGCGGGAACGCCGTTTTGTCGGGTTATGTGTGTGGCGGGCAGGCAGATACATCAGGTTACACATCCTGCTGCTGCAGGATGATGCACGCTTCCAGCCCGCCAGCTGCCCGGTTACGCAACTGCAGGCTGCCCGCCATC